>CANBTZ010000029.1 GCA_947372495.1 Comamonadaceae bacterium
ATTGCGGCCATCACGGCCATTTACCGGCACCATGTGCTGACCGGCACAGGCACTTTTGAGATCGAACCGCCCAGCGAATCCGACATGGCAGCGCGCCGCGCCGATGTGCTGAGCAAGGGGCTTCCTTACCTCGTGCTGGAACTTGACCAGCAGGTCGTTGGCTTTGCTTACTGCAACTGGTTCCGACCTCGGGCCGCCTTCAGGTTCTCTGCCGAAGATTCCATTTACATGTCTGCGGACATCCATCGCAAGGGCCTCGGTCGGGCTTTGCTGAGCGAGCTGTGCGCCCGTGCCGAGCGTGCAGGCATTCGAAAAATGATCGCGGTGATTGGTGACTCGGCCAATGCGGGCTCCATTGGCGTTCACCGCAGCATTGGGTTTACCCACACCGGGGTGGTGACCGCCTGTGGCTGGAAGTTCGATCGCTGGCTCGACATGGTGTTCATGGAAAAGGTACTGGGCGCAGGGGATACCTGTCCTCCGCAATAATCACCCCATGAAAAACAAAACCTTGGCCACCTGGCTGACCTTTCTTGGCGGCCCTTTGGGCTTGCACCGCTTTTATTTGAATGGCCTGGGCGACATGTTGGGATGGTTGCTGCCCATCCCTACCGCCATGGGGCTGTACGGCATTGAGAGGGCTCAGCAAATCGGCCTGGACGACCAAACAAGCTGGTGGCTGATACCCCTGCTGGGCTTCAACATCGCCGCCTGCGGACTCAATGCCATTGTGTTCGGGCTGATGACCCCTGAAAAATGGAACGCCCGCTACAACCCCCATGCCGAACCGCAAGCACCTGCAGGCCAAACCAACTGGCTCACCGTGGGCGGCATTGCGGTGTCATTGCTGATTGGCACCACGGTGCTGATGTCCAGTCTGGCTTTCAGTTTTCAACGTTATTTTGAGTACCAGATCGAAGAAGCAAAAAAAATCAGCCAATGAAAAAGGCCCCACGCAGGGGCCTTTTTGTTGGGCTTGCTGTTGCTCAGAAAATCTGGAAACTGACCCAGTAAGAGATCGCAGCCACAAACGCACTGGCCGGAATCGTCAACACCCAAGCCCAGACGATGTTGCCAGCCACGCCCCAGCGCACAGCACTGGCGCGCTGCGTGGAGCCGACCCCCACGATGGCGCCAGTGATCGTGTGCGTCGTCGACACAGGAATGCCCAATGCGGTGGCCAAGAACAAGGTCATCGCGCCGCCCGTCTCGGCACAAAAACCGCCCACAGGTTTGAGTTTGGTGATTTTTTGGCCCATGGTTTTCACGATGCGCCAGCCACCGAACATGGTGCCCATGCCGATGGCCATGTAACAACAAATGACGGTCCAAGCTGGCGGCGACTTGTCCCCTGGCAAGGCATACCCGGTCGCAATCAGCAGCAACCAAATGATGCCGATGGTTTTTTGGGCATCGTTGCCACCGTGCCCCAGGCTGTAAGCGCCAGCGGAGACCAGTTGCAAGCGACGAAACCACTTGTCCACTTTGGAGGGACGGGCGTGGCGGAAAATCTGCGCCACGAGCACCATCATCAGGGAGCCCAACGTAAAGCCCAGCAAAGGCGACACAAAGATGAACGCCACCGTCTTGAGGATGCCGGCTGACACCAGAGCGCCCGCCCCGGCTTTGGCAATGACCGCCCCCACAATGCCCCCAATCAGGGCGTGCGATGAACTGCTGGGAATACCGTAGTACCAAGTGATCACGTTCCAGGTGATCGCCCCCACCAAGGCACCAAAGACCACATGCACATCCACCACGCCGGGCTGAACGATGCCTTTGCCGATGGTGGCGGCCACACTGAGGTGGAAAACAAAGATGGCCACAAAGTTGAAAAAGGCCGCGAACACCACCGCCTGGGTGGGTTTGAGCACCCCTGTGGAGACGACCGTGGCAATGGAGTTGGCCGCGTCATGAAACCCGTTCATGAAGTCGAAAGCCAAGGCCAATGCCACCAACAAGATCACCACCCACAGGGCAGTTTGTACGGTTTCCATGTGTCAGGACTCCGCTTGCAGATCAGGAGTTCTCGAGGACGATGCCCTCGATCTGGTTGGCCACGTCTTCGCACTTGTCGGTGATGGTTTCCAGCAGTTCGTAGATGGCCTTGAGCTTGATGATCTCGCGCACATCGGGCTCGTCACGAAAAAGCTTGCTCATGGCGCTGCGCATCACGCGGTCCGCATCGGACTCGAGGCGGTCGATTTCTTCGCAGGTCTTCAAAGCCGACTCGGCCACGGCAGGCTCACCAATGCGAGGCAAGAGCTTGACCGCGTCTTGAACGCGCTCGCAGCAACGCACCGACAGGTCGGTCAGGCGCGTGATTTCTTCGGTCATGTGGCGCACGTCATAAAGCGCCATGGTCTCGGCCGAGTCCTGGATCAGGTCAGCCACATCGTCCATCAGGTTGATGAGGGCATGGATCTGCTCACGGTCAATCGGAGTGATGAAGGTGGTGTGGATCAGGCGGTTGACTTCTTGGGTCACGCGGTCAGCAGCATGCTCCGCGTTGTCCACATCGCGGTTGTATTTCTCGCGCAAGTGGGTGTCGCTGTAGTTGGCGACCAAGTTGGAGAACGCTCGGGCGGCATCCACAATGCGCTCGGCATGCTGGTTGAACAGTTCAAAAAAATTACCCTCTTTGGGCAGCAGCTTGCCGAACAACATGAAAAACTCCTGACAGTACCAATTCAAATTGGTGACAGATTGATGACAGGTGGAGTTTAACCGCCTTGCAGCCCCGGTTTTTACCGTTGGAAAGCGTCAAAGCTCATGACGCCAGCGCCCCAGACAAGGGCGAAATGGCTTGATCACACACTGCGGCGAGTCTTCCGGGCAGAATGCGTTCAGGCGCCAAATCGGCCAGTGGGTGCAACACAAAGGCCCGATCCCACATGCGCGGGTGCGGCACCGTCAGCCGAGGGCTGTCAATGCACGCGTCGCCATAGAGCAGCACGTCCAAATCGAGCGTACGGGGTGCATTCACATAGGGACGCTCACGCCCGGCTTGCTGCTCCAGCGCCTGCAAGGCATCGAGCAATTGGGGGGCTGTCAGCCGGGTCGACACACGTGCCACGGCATTGATGAAATCAGGGCCTGCGGCTTCGTAAGGCGCTGTGCGGTAAAGCCGCGAACAACCGGTCAGTTCGGTCTCAGGCAAGCGCGACAAGTCTTGAACGGCCGACTGCACCATCTGCCGGGCATCGCCCAAATTGGCACCCAGCGCCACAAAGGCGGTGACGGGCTCGCGTGGCATATGGCTTAGTCGGCCGCGACTTCGCTGGCGTCAGCTGCCCCGGGCTTGCGGCGACGGCGGCGGCGTTTTTTGGGTGCAGCCGCGTCGCCATCGGTTTCAAAAGCCGACTCAGCAGCCGAATCAGGCACGGACTCTGATGCGCGTGGCGCGCTTGCCGCCGGCTTGGGGGCGCGGCGCACGCGCGGCTTGGCCAGTTGCTCGGCGCGGGCTTGCTGCACCAGGTCTTCGCGCGTGGCATCGTCGGCCATGCTGAACTCCTGCCACCAGTCAGCCAGTGTCAAGTCAATTTCCTGGACATCTGCACGCAAACGCAAGAAGTCGAAACCGGCTCTGAAGCGCGGCTGCTCGACCATGCCAAACGGGGTGCTGCCCACGCGCTTCTCAAAGCGCGGCTGCATCATCCAGATCTCGCGCATGTCGGCAGCCAGCCTGCCGCGACCCGAGACATCGCCAATGCGGGCATCGAACACTTCGTCGATCGCGTCCTGCAAGGCGGGGAAAGCTTGCTCCTTGCGGGCCAGACGCTGGGCCCAGCCATCGCGCACATCGGCCCACAACACGCAGGCCAGCAAAAAGCTGGGTGCCACCGGCTTGCCCTCGCCCACGCGGCGGTCGGTGTCGGCCAGAGCTGCTTTCACAAAAGCGCTGTCTGCGCGCTCCACCACCACGTCGAGCAAGGGGTAGATGCCCTTGGCCAAGCCCAGGTGCTTGAGTTGGGCAATGGATGCCAGCGCATGCCCCGTCTGCAAGAGCTTGAGCATCTCGTCGAACAAGCGGCTTTGCGGCACATCGGCCAACAAGGCCTTGGCCTCGACCAGCGGTTTGGCCGTTTTGGATTCGAGCTTGAAACCCAACTGGCTGAGCTTGGCTGCAAAACGCACGGCGCGGATGATGCGCACCGGGTCTTCGCGGTAACGCGCAGCCGGGTCACCGATCATGCGCAAGGTGTGCTTTTTCGCGTCCTGGATGCCGCCGTGGTAGTCCACCACGATCTGTGTCTGCGGGTCGTAATACATCGCATTGACGGTGAAGTCACGGCGCGTGGCGTCTTCGTCTTGAGGACCCCAGACGTTGTCGCGCAGCACACGACCGCTCGAATCCACCGCATGCTGCATGCCTTCGAGCTGGCGCTTGCTGGTGCGCTCATTGCCCTTGACCTGCTCTGCCGCAGCGTTGTCCAGATGCGCCCGAAATGTCGAGACTTCAATGACCTCATGGTCGCGGCCACGCCCATGCACCACGTGCACGATGCGAAAGCGGCGCCCAATGATGAAGGCCCGTCGAAACAAGCCCTTGACCTCTTCGGGGGTGGCGTCGGTGGCCACGTCAAAGTCTTTGGGGCGCAGGCCCAGCAGCAAGTCACGCACAGCGCCGCCGACGATGTAGGCCTCAAAGCCCGCCTGCTGGAGCGTGAGCACCACATTGACAGCGCGCTCGTCCACCAGGTTCGGGTCGATGCCGTGCACGCTGGCTGGCACTTCGGTGCGGCGACCGAAATCGGGCTTGCCGCTTGCCGGCTTGCCCAGCAGTTTGGTGATGAATTTTTTGATCATTCTTGAAAGAGGTCCAGGATGCGCCAGCCACGCTCGGTGGCCAATTGTCGCAGTCGTTTGTCAGGGTTGGTGGCCACCGGATGCTGGGCTTTTTCCAGCAGCGGCAGGTCGTTCATCGAGTCGGAATAAAAGCTCATCTGGACATCGGCCCAGCCAAGGCCTTTTTCAGCCAGCCAGTGCTCGACCCGGGTGACTTTGCCTTCGCGAAAGGACGGCGTGCCTTTGATCTCGCCTGTGATCCAGCCACTGGCATCGCGTTCGAGCTCCACCGCGATCAGCTCGCTCACCCCAAAAGCCTGCGCAATCGGGCGGGTCACGAACTCGTTGGTGGCCGTCACGATCATCACCGTGTCGCCCGCATGTTGGTGCGATCGTACCAGCGCCAGCGCCTCGGGGGTGATGCGTGGTCGGATCACCTCGTCCATGTAGCGCGCATGGGCGTGCGCAGCTTCGGTGGCCCCGCGCTCTCGGGCAGCCTGGGTGGCAAATCGCACATAGTCGTGGATGTCGAGTGTGCCCGCTTGGTAGTGGGCATAAAACTCGTCGTTGCGTTGACGGAAATGCACCGGATCGTTCCAACCCAGCTCGGTGGTGAACTCGCCCCAGGTGTGGTCCGAGTCGATCGGCAGCAAGGTGTGGTCCAGGTCAAAAAGCGCAAGTTTCATTCGTTTTCCAGCATGGCGCGGACCAGGGGAATGGTCAGTGCGCGTTGCGTCTGCAATGCATAGTGGTCTAAGTGATCGAGCAACTGCATGAGGCTGCCCAGATCGCGCGAAAAACGGTTGAGCATGTAGGACATGACCTCATCGCTCAAAAAAAGGCCTCGGGCATCGGCCTCTTGGCGCAACACAGCGCGGCGTTCGGCCTCGCCCAGCACTTGCAGGCCATAGATGTGGCCCCAGCCCAAGCGGGTGCGCAAATCGTCCCGCAGCTTGAGGTCAGCGGGAGGCAGGCTGCCCGCCGCCAGCACCCAACGGGGCGTGCCCGTGCGGGGCGTGAGCGCATTCACAAACCAGTTGAAGGCGGTGTGCTGCTGCTCGGCGTTGTACAGCTGCACATCGTCCATCAACACCGCCACCCACTCGTCCTGAAACTCTGGCGGATTCATCATGTGCGCATCGAGCCAGCCCACAGCCTGTCCTTGATCGGTCAACGCTTGGTGCACGGCTTGCAAGAGGTGCGTTTTCCCCGATCCGGCCTCGCCCCAGAGGTAAGTCGGCACTGGCGCTCGTGTCTGCCCCGATGTCCACAGCTTCAGGTGGCTGAGAACGGCTTCGTTGGGACCCGCAAAAAAACTGCCCAGCGAAGGCGCTGTTGCCAACCCGATGTCAAGCGCCAGCTGCTTCATGGGCGGTGTGCGCCCGGGTCATTCGAGCCGTACAACTGGCTTTGCAAATACTGCTCACGCAGACGGCGCAGCGCCACCAGCAAAACCGCACTGGCAGGCAAGGCGATCAGCACCCCCACAAAACCCAACAGTTGCCCAAACGCCATCAAAGCCAAGATGACCGACAACGGGTGCAGCCCAATGCGCTCGCCCACCAAACGGGGAGTCAGCACAAAGCTCTCCACCATCTGACCCAGGCCATAGACCACCGCCACCATCACGAAGGCATGCCCCGGCGAAAACTGCAGCAAACCGGCCAGCAAAGCCAGCACCAAACCCAAACCAAAGCCCAGATAAGGCACAAAAACCGCCAAGCCAGTGAACACGCCAATCGGAAAAGCCAGATCGAGTCCGAACAGGCTCAGGCCCACGGCATAAAACACGGCCAGCGCCAGCATCACCAGCAACTGACCACGCAGGTATTCGCCCAGCACCGTGTCGCAGTCGAGCATGAAGCTGTCAAAACGGCTGCGCAGCCGGGGCGGCACCAGCTCCACGCACATGCGCACCATGCGCGTCCAGTCGTGCAACATGAAAAACAGTGCCACGGGCACCAGCACGGCATAACCTGCCACGGCCAGCGCCACACTGCCGCCGAGCTTGAGGGAAGACAGCAAGGGCGCCAGCCAGTCTTCGCGGTTGGCCGTGAGGTAGTCCTTGAGCTGGCTCTTGATTTCGCCCAAGTCCAGCGACACGTCCACGCCCCACTGCACAAGCCAAGGCCTGAGCGACGCATCAATCCGGTCCAGCACCAGAGGCAGTTGCTGCTTGATCAATGGCCACTCGCGCCAGACCACCGGCACCAGCAGCAAAAACAAACCGACCAGCGCCAACAAGGCCAGCGCTTCGACCAGGACCACCGCCAGCGTGCGGGGCACGCGCCCTCGGCCCCAGCCCTCCAGGCGCAGCACCAAAGGGTGCAGCACATAGGCCAGCACCGCAGCAATCACAAAAGGCGCCAGCACGGGTGCCAGCAGCCAGAGCACGGTCAGGCACAGCAGCAGCACCCCCAGCCAGGAGGCCAGACGGTTCAGCAAAAGAGGCTTTGGAGCTTGCACATCAGACCTGAATCAAGAGGAAAGAAACCAAGGGCAAGGGGGAACCCTTAAAATTGCGTCTGATTTTAGTCTGCCCGCCGTTTATTGGGCCCCTCTACTCCTTTTGAAAGCCCAGTTTTGGGCCAGAACCATGAGCCAAACTCCCCTTTCCTACAAAGACGCAGGCGTTGACATCGTTGCCGGCGACGCGCTGGTCGAGCGCATCAAGCCCCTGGCTAAGAAAACCATGCGCGAAGGCGTGCTGGCTGGCATCGGCGGTTTTGGTGCCCTGTTTGAAGTGCCCAAGCGCTACAGAGAGCCTGTACTGGTGAGTGGCACCGACGGCGTGGGCACCAAGCTCAAGCTGGCGTTTGAATGGAACATGCACGACACCGTGGGCATCGACTTGGTTGCCATGAGCGTGAACGACGTGCTGGTGCAAGGCGCCGAGCCCCTGTTTTTCCTCGATTACTTTGCCTGCGGCAAGCTGGACGTAGACACGGCTGCAGCCGTGGTCGGTGGTATTGCCAAAGGTTGTGAGTTGTCGGGCTGCGCCCTGATCGGCGGCGAAACCGCAGAGATGCCTGGCATGTACCCTGCGGGCGAATACGACCTGGCCGGTTTTGCGGTCGGTGCGGTCGAGAAATCCAAAATCCTCACAGGCCAAAACGTCCAAGCCGGTGACGTGGTGCTGGGCCTGGCGTCCAGCGGCGTGCACTCCAACGGTTTTTCGCTGGTGCGCAAGTGCATCGAGCGCGCAGGCAGCAATGCCCCCGCCACGCTGGACGGCAAGCCTTTCAAGCAAGCCCTGATGGAGCCCACCCGCCTGTACGTGCTCAATGTGTTGGCCGCGCTGGCCAAACACCCGAGCACAGAAGACACCTCGGGCATCAAGGCCCTGGCCCACATCACGGGCGGCGGTTTGCTTGAGAACATCCCCCGTGTCTTGCCCGACGGCCTGGCCGCTCACCTGCAAAAAGGCAGCTGGCCCCAGACCGAGCTGTTTGCCTGGCTGCAAAAAACCGCTGGCATCGACGACATCGAGATGAACCGCACTTTCAACAACGGCATCGGCATGGTGGTGGTGGTGGACGCCGCCGAAGCCGACAGTTGCGCGGCGACATTGCGCGCTGCGGGTGAGCAGGTCTACACGATTGGCCGCATCGCAGCGCAAGGCAGCGGCGCACAAGTCGTCGTCGCCTGATCGGCGAGGCTCAATCGCTGGCGAGATCGCTCATGCGTTCTCGCAATGCGCTCTGATCCGGCGCCAGCGGTTCGGCCGCCAAGTAGGCCTGCAGGTCAGCCAAGGCCAGGCCTGCATGACCCAACTCGGCGTGCACCAAGCCCCGGTCTCGTCGCTCACTGAGGGCATCGGGCAAGAGGATCACCAAGCGGTCGAGCACCGCCAGCAGGCGTGGCCAATCTTTTTGAGCGCGGTGAATTTCCTTCAGGTTACGCAGCATGCGCGCCAACACATCCCGCGGCGGGCAGGCCTGCAAATACAGGCCCAGCGGTGTTTCGCCTTCGTCCAGGTGCGCCCCGGCCGATTGGTCAGCGCCTTCTCGGTAGGGTGCCAGCATCTGCGCCAACTGGTCCACACCGAGCGACTCGCCCGAGACCGGGTCCATCACCACGAGTCCGCCTTCCAGAGCCACTTTGACCAGAAAGTGTCCGGGAAATGAAATGCCCCGCGCCTGCAAACCCAGGCCTTGCGCCAGTTCCAACCAGATCACCGCCAAGGACACCGGAATGCCACGGCGCGTTCGGATCACCTCGTGCACATGGCTGTTCTCGGGCGCGTAGTAGTCGTTCGGATTCGGGGAAAAACCCATGTCCTTGTAAAACACTTGGTTCAAGATGGCCAAGCGCGTCAAATCATCGACCTCACGGGGCAATCGGGTTTTGACACGTTTGAGAATGCGCTCTGCGTCATCGAGCACCTGCTGCACATCGAGCGCAGGGTCTTCGTCATGGGCAAGCGTCGCAGCGGCCTCCAGCAAAGGGAAATGCGCATCGCTTTGCACCAGACTGGCAAAGTACTCGAGGGGGGTTGGGGCATGGGCAAACGGCAAGTGCATGACGTGACCCATTCAGCGTTTGAGGAAAGACTGGAGGCGCAGACCCGTGACCCACAAGCTGCCGAAATACAGCAAAGCCGTGGCGACCAGGACCAATGCCATCCAGCCCATGCGTTGCCATGCGTGTTGGCGCAAGGCCACCCAGGGCAAGGCGTGCGCTGAAAACCACAGCAAGGCGGTCACCAATGCACTTGCCAAGACCACCTGCAATGCAAAGCGCCCCCAGCCGGGTTGCGGCCTGTAAGTGCCTCGGTGCAGCAGCCCAGCGAGCAGCCACAGTGCATTGACCAGCGCGCCCAGCCCGATCGACAGGGCCAGGCCCGCATGTGCCAGCCAAGGCACAAACAAGAGGTTGAGTAATTGCGTGATCACCAACACCACCACAGCGATCTTCACGGGCGTTCGGATGTCCTGACTGGCGTAGTAACCCGGCGCCAGCACTTTGATGGCAACCAGCCCCAGCAAGCCCACGCCATAGCCCGTGAGCGACAAAGTGGTCTGTTGTACGTCACGGTCTGTGAAAGCGCCATAGTGAAAGAGCACAGCCACCAGCGGCTCGGCGAACACCAGCAAGGCTGCGGCGCAAGGCAGCGCCAGCAGCAGCACCAGGCGCAAGCCCCAGTCCAGCATCTGCGCGTAGCGGTCCAAGTCGCCAGAAGCTTTGGCCGCAGCCAATTGGGGCATCAACACCGCCCCCAGCGCCACGCCCAGCATGGCTGTCGGGAATTCCATCAAACGGTCGGCATAGCTGAGCCAGCTCACGCTGCCCGCCACCAAATGCGATGCGATTTGGGTGTTGATCAACAAAGAAATTTGCGCCACCCCCACGCCCAGCAAAGCCGGCCCCATCAGCCGCAAGATGCGGCGCGTGGCGCTGTCGCTCCAAGCGGCGCGCAGGGCAGCAGGCCCAAAACCCACCCGTGGCAGCAAGCCCAAGCGTTTGAGCGCAGGAATTTGAACGGCCAACTGAAGAACGCCGCCCAGCATCACCCCAGCAGGCAAGGCATAAATGGGTGCCACACCCTGCCCCTGGAGCCAGGGCGCCAGCGCCAAGGCCGCTGCGATCACGCTCACATTCAGCAGCACTGGAGTGGCTGCGGGCACAGCAAAACGCTTCCAAGTGTTCAAAATACCTGCCGACAAAGCCACCAAAGACATGAAGGCGATGTAAGGGAACATCCAGCGCGTCATCAGGACGGCAGCATCAAACCCCTTGCCTTCTTGCTGAAGGCCGCTGGCCAAAGCCCAGACCAGCCAAGGCGCGATCAACACCCCCAGCACGGACACCAGCAGCAACACCCAGGCCAGCGCCGTGGCCACATGGTCAATGGCTTGGCGGGTGGCTGCATCGCCTTGCTCTGCCCGGGTGGCCGCCAACACGGGCACAAAGGCCTGGCTGAACGCCCCTTCGGCAAACAGTCGGCGAAACAAATTGGGGATGCGAAACGCCACATTGAAGGCATCGGTCAAGGCGCTGGCCCCAAACAAGGAAGCGATCAAGAGCTCCCGCACCAGTCCCGTGACCCGCGAGGCCAGGGTGAAGACGGAAACGATGGAGGCGGATCGAAGAAGGCTCACAGTCGGCAAGTGTAGCGATCTTGCCCCAGTGGGCAGGCCCTGTGCGGACATGGCCCAAGCCCTCGCCCAGATGCAAAACCAGGCTTCGGGTTCTGCTAGAATGCTGGGTTCGCTGACAACATCCTCAGACCCCAAAGGAAATCATCATGGCATCCGCCAAACCAAAGAAAAAGAACCCCCGTCTTGCCTCCGGCCGTAAACGCGTCCGCCAAGACATCAAGATCAACGCCGCCAACTCTTCGCTGCGTTCCAAATACCGCACCGCTGTCAAGAACGTCGAAAAGGCTGTTCTGGCTGGCGACAAAACCAAAGCCACTGAGCTGTTTGCCAAGATGCAAGCCGTGGTGGACACCATTGCCGACAAGGGCATTTTCCACAAGAACAAAGCTGCTCGTGACAAGAGCCGCCTGAGCGCCAAAGTCAAGACTTTGGCTCTGGCCGCAGCCTGATCCGCTTTTAAAGATCAACAGCCCGGCCGGGTTCACCTGGCCGCCGTTTGAAACGGGTGCGCTATCAGCGAAACTAAACCGCCTTCGGGCGGTTTTGTCATTGCTGGTCTTCTGGTGCGCCGGGGCGATGGGGGCGGTAAACGCCTCATGATTCGCTTCGCGCATAAAATCGGCGCCCAGCGCGCCCATCACCCCGACTCTGACGCACTGAAAAGTAAAAAACCGCCCGTAGGCGGTTTGTATCTGGCTTATTTGGAAGATGGGAGGTCCGGCAACAGGCAGGCCTCGGCCACCTGCAGATTGTTGTCTTTGGCGAAGTTCATCACAAAGTCCCAAGCCATGACGTCGTGGTCACGCAATTCATGCTGCACCACCACGCACTTGTCACGGCCCATGGTGGTCGGAATGCACCAAGGTGAATAGCTCAAGTGGCTACCGGGAATCGCGCCGCCCGGGCGAAATTGGCTCATGACACCCGCCAAGCGCTCCGCCCAATCGCTGGGGCGGAAGGTTCTGCCATCGTGGGTGACACCCAGGATGAAGACGGCTTTGGCGGAGTTGGAGACCATCGGATAGAGGGGTTATGGAAAACATCCCAGAGCTCGGGATCGCCGCCCTCTGGTTACCTGAGTATTGTATCTTATATAAGACCTGAAACCGCTTTGTAACTCACCGCGCACTTGTCACGGCACTGTCGAATGCGCGCCACTTTCTGCCTCTAAAATCTCGTTTCAGCGGCCCTCTTCGTTGGGCCGATTTTTATTTTTGGAGTTCACGCATGTCCGCTTTCATTGAAGCCGCCTCACCGCACACCATGAACACCTATGGCCGACTGCCGATTGCACTCAGCCATGGCCAGGGTTGCCGAGTCTGGGACATCAATGGCAAGGAGTACCTGGATGCTTTGGCCGGCATCGCCGTGAACACGCTGGGCCACAACCACCCCGAGTTCGCGCCCGCACTGCAGGACCAGATCGGCAAAATCATCCACACCTGCAACTACTTTCATGTGCCCAACGCCGAAAAACTCGCCGCCAAACTGGTCGAGTTGTCGGGCATGACGAATGTGTTCTTTTGCAACTCGGGTTTGGAAGCCAACGAAGCGGCCATCAAACTGGCGCGCAAGTTCGGCCACGACAAGGGCATCACAAACCCCAAGATCGTCGTCTACGAGAAAGCCTTCCACGGCCGCAGCATCGCCACACTCAGCGCCACCGCCAACGTGAAGCTGCAGCAGGGCTTTGGCCCCATGCTCGAAGGTTTCGTGCGCGTACCCCTCAACGACATCGAGGCGCTGAAAAAAGCCACCGTCAACGACCCCGATGTGGTGGCCGTGTTCTTTGAAACCATCCAGGGCGAAGGCGGCATCAACCCGATGCGCGCCGACTACCTGCGCGAGGTGCGCGCCCTGTGCGACCAGCAAGACTGGCTCTTGATGATCGACGAAGTGCAGTGCGGCATTGGCCGCACCGGCAAATGGTTCGCCCACCAGTGGGCAGGCATCGTGCCCGACGTCATGCCGCTGGCCAAAGGTCTGGGCTCGGGCGTACCGATCGGCGCGGTCGTTGCTGGCCCAAAGGCCGCCAACATCTTCCAGCCCGGCAACCACGGCACCACCTTTGGCGGCAACCCGCTGGCCATGCGTGCGGGCGTGGAAACCATCCGCATCATGGAAAAAGACGACCTGCTGGGCAACGCCGCACGCCTGGGTGCCCACTTCCACGACAAATTGACCGCTGCATTGAGCCGCCAAAAGGGCGTCAAGGAAATCCGTGGCCAAGGTCTGATGATCGGCATCGAATTCGATCGCCCCTGCGGTGTCCTGCTCAAGCAAGCGGCCGACGCGGGTCTGATCATCAACGTGACCGCCGACACCGTGGTACGCCTTTTGCCCCCGCTGATCATGACCACCGCTGAAGCGGACGAGGTGCTGGGCATCCTCTTGCCTCTGATCAAGGCCTTCCTGGCAGAACAAGCATGAGCACAACCCCGCAAAACGCCATCCGGCACTACCTGCAGTTCACCGACCTGAGCGCCGACGAGTACGCGCACCTGTTTGCCCGGGCTGCCGAAATCAAGCGCAAGTTCAAAGCCTACGAAAAATACCACCCGCTGGCCGACCGCACGCTGGCCATGATCTTTGAAAAAGCCAGCACCCGCACGCGTGTGAGCTTTGAAGCGGGCATGTACCAGCTCGGCGGCTCGGTGGTGCACCTGACCACGGGCGACAGCCAGCTGGGCCGCTCAGAGCCCATCGAAGACAGCGCCCGCGTCATCAGCCGCATGACCGATCTGGTGATGATCCGCACCTACGGTCAGGACAAGATCGAGCGTTTTGCCGCGCACTCGCGTGTGCCCGTCATCAACGGCCTGACCAACGAGTTCCACCCCTGCCAGATCCTGGCCGACATCTTCACCTACATCGAACACCGTGGTGACATCCAAGGCAAGGTCGTCGCCTGGGTGGGTGACGGCAACAACATGGCCAACACCTGGCTGCAGGCGGCCGAGTTGCTGGGCTTCACGGTGCACCTGAGCACGCCCAGCGGCTACGAGGTCGACCAGGCCATTGCAGGCCTGCGCAGCAGCGCCAGCTACAAGATCTTCAAAGACCCGCAGGACGCCTGCCGAGGCGCCGATCTGGTCACCACCGATGTGTGGACCAGCATGGGCTACGAAGCCGAAAACGAAGCGCGCAAAAAAGCCTTTGCCAACTGGTGCGTAGACGAGGCCATGATGCAGTCGGCCAAAGCGGACGCCCTGTTCATGCACTGCCTGCCCGCCCACCGCGGCGAAGAAGTCAGCGCCGAAGTCATCGACGGCCCGCAATCGGTCGTCTGGGACGAGGCCGAGAACCGCATGCATGTGCAAAAGGCGCTCATGGAGTTCCTGCTGCTGGGTCGCGTGACGGCCTGAGCCTGACCGTGAGCCAGTGCACCAGTTGCGGCGCTTGCTGCGCGAGTTTTCGGGTGGACTTCTCGGTCTTTGAGTACGCAGAAGGCGGTGGCTCGGTGCCTGCCGGGCTGGCCGCGCCCATCACCGAGAGCACCTGCCGCATGCGCGGCACCGACCACAGCCCGCCGCGCTGCGCGGCGCTGTATGGCCGCATTGGTGAAAAAGCCACTTGCGGCATTTACGAATGGCGACCCTCACCCTGTCGTGAATTCGAGGAAGGCAGCGATGCCTGCCATCGCGCACGCCAGCGGCATGGGCTGCCGGCCCTGAACGCCTGAATTTTGCGGGTGTTGGAAATAACCGACACCACAGCTTTTTCCGGGGTGCTACCTTCGCACACCATGCAAAAACTCTGGGACAAACTCTGGGACATTTCCCCGCCTGTTGACGCGCGCAGCCCCGTGTTCCCGGGCGACACCCCCTACACCCAGCAATGGGTCGCCACGCTGAACGAGGACTGCCCCGTCAACGTGAGCGCCATCACCTTGTCGCCCCATGTGGGCGCGCACGCCGATGCGCCGCTGCATTACGACCCGCAAGGCGCGGCGGTGGGCGCTCTCGACTTGAAGCCGTTTCTCGGCCGCTGCCGTGTGGTGCATGCCATCGGTTCAGGGCCACTGATCACCACCGCGCACCTGCAGCATGCGTTGCACGACCTGCCTGAGCGCGTGCTGGTGCGCACCTACCGCCAGATGCCGCTGGACCGCTTTGACACCCAGCTCACCGCCTTCGACCCGGATGCCGTGCAGCACTTGGCCGACCTGGGCGCGCTGCTGATCGGCACCGACAGCGCCAGCATCGACCCGGCCGACAGCAAGCAGCTGCCCAGCCACCAAGTGATACGACAGCGCGGCTTGCGGGTGCTGGAGAACCTGCTGCTCGACGATGTGCCCGAAGGCGATTACGAACTGATCGCCCTGCCCCTCAAACTCATGAGCGCCGATGCCAGCCCCGTGCGGGCCGTGCTGCGCCAACTGCCATAACGATTCAAGGAAGACCCCATGATGAACCTCACCCCCACACTGCAGGACTGCGAACTGCTGGACCAGCAAGACCCCTTGCGCAGCCTGCGCGAGCAGTTCGATTTGCCACCCGGCGTGATCTACCTCGACGGGAATTCTTTGGGCGTGCTGCCCAAAGCCACCCCCGCCCGTGTGGCCCAGGCCGTCAAGCACGAGTGGGGCCAAGACCTGATCAAGAGCTGGAACAGCGCAGGCTGGTTCACCCTGCCCCAGCGCGTGGGTGACAAGATTGCCCGCGTCATCGGCGCGCAAGCTGGCGAAGTGGTGGCGGCCGACAGCACCTCGATCAACCTTTACAAGGTGCTCTCGGCCGCGCTGCACATCGCCGCAGTCGACCAGCCGCACAAGCGAACCATCGTCAGCGAGCGCAGCAACTTTCCGACGGACCTCTACATTGCCGAGGCCCTGTGCAAGGAGCGCGGCTACACACTGCAACTGGTGGAGGCCGAGGACATCGCCACCGCCTTGCAAGGCGATGTGGCCGTGCTCATGCTCACCCATGTGAACTACCGCACCGGGGCCATGCACGACATGCAGGCCGTCACTGCGCAAGCCCATGCACACGGCACGCTCACCGTGTGGGACCTGGCCCACAGTGCAGGCGCCGTGCCCGTGGACTTGCACGCGGCCCAAGCCGACTTCGCTGTGGGCTGCGGCTACAAATACTTGAACGGCGGCCCCGGTGCGCCCGCCTTTGTGTGGGTCAACCCGCGACACACCGAGCGCTTTTGGCAACCGCTGGCAGGCTGGTGGGGCCACGCCACACCGTTTGAATTCACGCCCGACTACCGCCCGGCCCCCGGCATCACCCGCTACCAGTGCGGCACACAACCCATCTTGAGTCTCACGGCGCTCGACTGCGGTCTGGACACCATGCTGGCCGCAGACAGCCTGGGCGGCATGGCCGCCTTGCGGCAAAAGTCGTTGGCGCTCACAGGGCTGTTCATGCAGCTGGTGCGCACACGCCTGCACGGCCAAGGCTTTGGCATCGCCACCCCGGCCGAAGAAGCCTTGCGTGGCTCACAAGTGAGCCTGACCCGTGCCGAAGGTGCTTACGCCATCGTGCAGGCCTTGATTGCACGCGGTGTGATCGGCGACTTCCGTGCGGGCGATGGCGCAAAGCACGCCGACATCCTGCGCTTTGGCTTCACACCGCTGTACATCGGCTACGCCGATGTGTGGAACGCCGCCGAGCAGCTGTGCCAGGTGATGGCCAGCGGCGAATGGCAAGACACCCGTTTTGCCCAAAAACACGCCGTGACCCGAAAGGCTCGCCATGAGTTCCTGCCCTTTCTCCTCCGCCCCGCCATCGGCAAGCGCTGCGCTAGGCGAGCGCATCGTGCACGAAGAAAAAGCCCAGCTCGACTTTGACGGTCGCATGAGCTACGGCGACTACCTTCAGCTCGATGCCATCCTGAACGCGCAACAACCGCTCTCGCCTGACCACAACGAGATGCTGTTCATCGTGCAGCACCAAACCAGCGAGTTGTGGATGAAGTTGATGCTGCACGAGCTGCGCGCCGCCATGGGCAGCATTGCAGCCGACCAGTTGCCCGACGCCTTCAAGAAGCTCGCCCGTGTGAGCCGGGTCATGGAGCAGCTGGTCCACGCCTGGGATGTGCTGGCCACCATGACGCCGCCCGAGTACAGCGCGATTCGCCCTTACTTGGCGCAGTCCAGCGGTTTTCAGAGCTGGCAATACCGTTGCATCGAGTTTTCGATGGGCAACAAGAACGCGGCCATGTTGCAGCCCCATGCGCATCGCCCCGACTTGTCGGCCATCGTGCAGGCTGCCTACGTGGCTCCTTCGCTGTACGACGAGTGCCTGCGCCTGCTGGCGCGCCGGGGCCTGGCGGTGCCCGCCACGCACACCGAGCGCGACTGGCGCTTGCCCTACGCCGCTGACCCAGGTGTGGAACAAGCCTGGCTCACCGTCTACCGCGACCCCAACCTGCACTGGGACCTTTACCAACTGGGCGAAGAACTGACCGATCTGGAGGACGCATTTCGCCTCTGGCGCTTTCGGCATGTCACCACGGTGGAGCGCGTGATCGGCTTCAAGCGCGGCACGGGCGGCACAGGCGGTGTGAGTTACCTGCGCAAGATGCTGGACGTGGTGTTATTTCCTGAAATCTGGTCGCTGCGCACCGAACTCTGACGGCCGCTGACCGAAGCCTTGGCCCTTGTTTCAGCCTTTCAGCCCGTCCAGCAACAAGCGGATGGGCGCAGGCAAACCCAATGCCGGCCAGTCTTGGGCATCCACCCACTGACCCTCGCACTGCGGTGAGGATTGGACCTGCACATGCACCGGGTGCAGGTGCAGATCGCGGTGGG
>CANBTZ010000030.1 GCA_947372495.1 Comamonadaceae bacterium
GGCAGCACCGAAAAACTGGCACAGTTGCGCGCCCGCGTGACCCCGTTCATGCTGCGCCGGACCAAAGACCTGGTGGCCAGCGAGCTGCCGCCCAAGATCGAAACACTCATGCCTGTGCCCCTGCAAGGCCAGCAGGCGGATCTGTACGAAACCATCCGTTTAGGGATGGAAAAAACCGTGCGCGACGCGCTCAGCACCCAGGGCCTGGGCAAGTCGCAGATCACCATCCTCGATGCGCTGCTCAAGCTGCGTCAGGTGTGTTGCGATCCGCGATTGCTCAAACTGGGTGCGGCAGCCCAAGTGCGCGAGTCGGCCAAGCTGACCCAGCTGCTCGACATGCTGCCCGAGATGGTGGCCGAGGGACGCAAGATTTTGCTGTTCTCGCAGTTCACCCAAATGCTGGGGCTGATCGAAGAGGCTTTGCCCGCTTTGGGCATCCCGTGGGTCAAGCTCACCGGGCAAAGCAAAAACCGCGATGCCATCATCGACAAGTTCACCAGTGGGCAAGTGCCGCTCTTTCTCATCAGCCTCAAAGCCGGTGGCGTGGGCCTGAACCTGCCGCAGGCCGACACCGTGATCCACTACGACCCGTGGTGGAACCCGGCCGTGGAAAACCAGGCCACCGACCGGGCCCACCGCATTGGCCAGACCAAGAACGTGTGGGTGGTCAAGCTGGTGGCCCAGGGCACCATCGAAGAGCGCATGCTGGCCTTGCAAGAGCGCAAAGCGCAGCTGGCGCAAGACATGTACGAAGGCGCGGTCATGCGCAAAGAGCCATTGTTCGGCGAGTCCGATTTGAATGAGTTGCTCAAGCCCTTGGGTTGATTGGCTTGCCCATGTCCAAAACATCCGTGGCTGCGCATGGCCTGATTGGCGCACTGCTTTTGGCATTGTTGGTGGGTCTGCTTGCCGCGTGTCACCCTGAGACGACAGCGCCGCAGCCTGCTAGGCCCGAGGGTGCCGTGGTGGCACTGCCCGATGCTGGCGCCTGGACAGCGGCCGACCCCTTTGACGCCGAAGTTCAAGAAGCCGCCCGCTTCGCGGTTCAGACCTTTGCCGTGCAAAACCAACGCCGCATCCTGTACAAAGACGTCAGCCTGGCCCGCCAACAGGTGGTGGCAGGGCGTCAGTTTGAACTTCATTTGCAAGTCAGCCTGGATGGGGCCAAGCGCGAAGCCAAAGCCAATGTTTGGCAACAAACGAGTGGCCGTTACAAGCTCACCGATTGGGTCTGGCAAGACTGACCCGCCGCTTTACAGCCGCCCAAGACTGGGTAATAATAATTTTATTACTCCGATGTTTGCCATGACCACCACAGTCAAATTGCCAGATCCCTTGGAAATGTCCCTGCGCCAGCGCTGTGCCCAGGAAGGTCGCAGCATCAGCGAAATCATGCGTGACGCTCTGACGGCTTACCTGGCCCATCCCACCGTCACCGCCTCCGCATGGGCCTTGGGCGAGGGTGTTTTTGGGCAGCACAGTGGACCCGACGATTTGGCAGAAAACCGCAAAAGCCAATTGGCCAAGGACTGGACTGACAAACAGGACCATCGCGCATGAGCAGTGCCCCATCAGGTGCGTCCATCACTGCCCAAGAGCCTGATGCGCGTTGGTTGCTCAAGCAGCCCACTGATGCACTGATCGACAGTGGGCCCTTGCTGGCGCTGTTCAACCGAAACGACAAATGGCATGCGCCCAGCGTCTCATGGCTCAAGGCGAACCCAGAAGTGCGACTGCACAGCACTTGGCCAGTGCTGACCGAAGTTTGCGCCTTGCTGGCCAGGCGCATCCACAATGACGCTGCGCTGGATTTTTTGAAATGGGTGCAGCGGGGCGCCTTGCAGTTGGATGCTCCTGCCGACTGGAGCCTGACCTCTGTGCTCGCCATCTGCCAGCGTTTCGCGAGCTTGCCGCTGGACTTGGCCGATGCCTCGATCGCTGAGGCTGCCGAGCGACTGCAAATACGCCATGTGGTGTCGATCGACAAAGACTTTGACATCTACCGCGATGCCAAAGGCCAGCCCTTGCGCAACTTGCTGCGCTGATCAGTGCATGCCCACCACGGGCCGCGTCTTGTAAAACTGCACCGGGCTCTCGGGCACGGCGTTCAGCACCGATTTTTTGATCTTGCCCACCACATGCATTTCGCAGGGTTTGCAGTCAAAACGCAGGGTGAGTTTTTCCTTGCCGTTGATCAGCTGCAGTGGCTCAGCCTTGACGGTGCCTTGCACGCCTGTGACGCCTTTGGCCTGCTTGGGGCACAGGCTCATCGAAAAGCGCACGCAGTGCTTGGTGATCATGAGGCTGACTTCGCCCAATTCTTCTTGCGCCTCGTAGGCAGCAGCAATCACCTTCACGCCGTGTTTGGCGTAAAAGTCGCGGGCTTTTTGGTTGAACACATTGGCCAGATAGGTGAGTGTGTCTTCGGGGTACAGCGCTGGCGGCTCCACAGGCACCGCACGCGGCAGGCGGTGCAGCCCTTCAGCGCGTGCGGCTTCGAGTGCCTGCACGGCATCGCGGCGCAAGGCGTTGAGTTGTGAGGGCGGCACAAACCAGGGGCGGGGCAGGGCGAGTTGCACATCCAGCGGCTCAAACAGGGTGTCGCCCAATTTGCCCAAGGCGGTTTTGAGTTTGCCCTCGGCTTGGGCGTTGTCTTTGGGGGCTTGCCAGGCGATGGGCATTTGCGCAGTGCCGGTGTGGCCCACTTCGTCGGTCAGGGTCAGTTGCAGACCTTCACCTTGGCCATTCGCGCATTCAGTCAATTGCATCCACACACCCATGCGGCGCTCGGCCGATTTTTTGTCGAGCGTGCGCACCCAGCTCATGTCACGGTTGCGGTTGACCTGCACGCCTTGGCGCAGGTCCTTGAAGCCGTCCATCGGGTCTTTAGGGAACAGTCGCCAGACCCCTTTGGTTTTTTGGGCCTCTGCCCGGTTGATCTGCAAGCCCACCAGCTCTTTTTGCAGGTCGTAGTAGCACAGGCCGTCGCCGTTGTGCAGTTCGGTGGCCGGGTCGTCGGTGGTGATTTCGACATGCTCGGGTGTGACCTTGCTCACCCAGCCAATCGGCTGGCCGGGGTTCTTGGGGGTGTCGAAGGCGCCGATGTCTTCCTTGCGGCCTTGCACAAAGTAGTCGGTGAACTCGCGGTTGAAGTTCTGGTTCGGGTCCGGCTCGAAACTGAAGTTGGTGCGGCCATGCGATGCTGCAGCCAGCTCGGGCCGCTCGGTCAGCACCTCATCGAACAGCTTGCGGTAATGGGCCGTGATGTTCTTCACATAGGCCATGTCCTTGTAGCGGCCTTCGATCTTGAAGCTGCGGATGCCCGCGTCCACCAGCGCGCGCAGGTTCTCGCTCTGGTTGTTGTCTTTCATGCTCAGCACATGTTTGTCGTGCGCAATGATGCGGCCCTGGGCGTCCTTGACCTCGTAGGGCAGTCGGCAAGCCTGTGAGCAGTCACCCCGGTTGGCACTGCGCCCGGTGTGGGCATGGCTGATGAAACACTGGCCGCTGTAGGCCACGCACAAAGCGCCGTGCACGAAAAATTCAATCACCGTGCGCTCGGTGTCGATCACATCGCGGATGGCGCTGATTTGCGGCAGTGTCAACTCGCGGGCCAGCACGATCTGGCTCAAACCCGCGTCTTGCAAGAACTTGGCTTTCTCCGGCGTGCGGATGTCGGTTTGCGTGCTGGCGTGGAGTTGGATCGGTGGCATGTCGATTTCGAGCAGCCCCATGTCCTGGACGATCAGCGCGTCCACACCCGCGTCGTACAACTGCCAAGCGAGCTTGCGTGCCCCTTCGAGTTCGTCGTCGCGCAAGATGGTGTTGAGCGTGACAAAGATGCGGCTGTGAAAGCGGTGCGCGTGCTGCACCAGTTTCGCAATGTCCTGCACCGAGTTGTCGGCCGTGGAGCGCGCACCGAACGACGGACCCCCAATGTAGACGGCATCGGCCCCGTGGTGGATGGCTTCAATGCCGATGTCCAGGTTGCGGGCGGGGGCGAGGAGTTCGAGTTGGTGAGGCTGCATGGGGCTGAATTATCCCAAACAATAAAAAACGCGGCCGAAGCCGCGTTGCAGAGTAGGCGTCTGCCTCAGATCACTGGATCTTGGCTTTGGCGCGCAGGTCTTCCTGGAACTTGGCCAGTTTTTGCTGCTGCAGTTGCTGTGAGATTTGGGGTTTGACTTCTTCGAGCTTGGGCAGCTGGGCTTCACGCACATCGTCCACACGGATGATGTGAAAACCAAACTGGCTCTTGACCGGGGTGTCGGTCATCTGGCCTTTTTCGAGCTTGGTCATGGCACCCGAGAACTCAGGCACGTAGCTGCCCGCAGCGGCCCAGTCCAGATCGCCACCGTTGGCACCGGACCCAGGGTCTTTGGAATTCTTCTTGGCCAGGTCTTCAAACTTGGCGCCTTTTTTGATCTCGGCGATCAAGGCCGTGGCTTGGTCTTCGGTTTCCACCAAGATGTGGCGTGCGTGGTATTCCTTGCCACCGTTGGCGGCGACAAATTTGTCGTACTCGGCTTGGATGTCGGCCTCAGTCACCGGGTTCTTCTTTTGGAAGTCGGCAAACAGCGAACGGATCAGGATCGTCTGGCGGGCCAGTTCGATCTGGTTTTTGTACTCGTCTGCAGCGTCCAGGCCGCGCTTTTTGGCTTCTTGCATGAAGACTTCACGGGCGATCAGCTCTTGTTTGATCTGGTCCAGAACTTCAGGCGTGACCGGGCGGCCAGAGGCTTCAACCTGTTGTTTGAGTGCTTCGACACGCGAGCTGGGCACGGGCTTGCCGTTGACCACGGCGATGTTTTGGGCAAAGGCCGGAGCGGCCAGCAGGGCCACCAAAGCGGCGCTGAGCAGTTGCTTGTTCATAGTCTCAATCCTCAATTGCGGATAAGGGGGCTAAAAGGCCAGCACGAAAAGTACGCTGGCCGGTGTCAGATCACTTCTATGGCCAGGGCGTGAAGCCCTCGATCGATGAAATCTTGCAGCGCATCATACACAAGGCGATGGCGCTGAACCCGGCTGATACCGGTAAAAAACGGTGAAGCCACGCGCACGCGAATGTGGCTGCCTTCGCCCGTGGCGCTGGCACCCGCATGGCCTGCGTGCGCGGCGCTTTCGTCCAAGACTTCAAGCACCGTAGGATTCAATCGTTCAGTGAGCCGGGTGTGGATGTCTTGTGCGACGCTCATGCAGACTCGTCCGTTTTGGGCAGGTGACGGGCAATGTACAAGCCTTGGCCCACGATGAAGACCACCGGGAAGGCGTAGCCCCAGATCTTGAAGTCCACCCAAGCCTCGGTGCTGAAATAGGCGGCCACATAGGCGTTGATGCTGGCCATGAACAGCGAATACAGCACCCAAATCAAGTTCAGTCGCCGCCAAACGGCAGCGGGCAACTGCAGCTGCTGGCCCAGCATGCTGTGCAAGAAGTTCTTGTTGAAAAACCGCTCAGACACGGCCAAAGCCACTGCCATGCCGGTGTACAGCACGGTGGGTTTCCACTTGATGAAGCGTTCGTCATGCAGGCCCAGCGTCAGCGCGCCAAAGCCCAGCACCAGGCCCAGCGTGACTTTGTGCATGGTCTGGAGCTTGCCGTCCAGTCGGTAGACCAAGAACATCTGGATCACCGTGGCCGCCATCAACACGCCCGTGGCGCTGTAGATGTCGCCCATTTTGTAAGCGCCAAAAAACAGCAGGATCGGGAAAAAGTCGAGGAATGATTTCATGAATGCTGGGGGCCTTGCGGCTGTCAAAGAGGTTCGAAGTCTAACGAGGCAGAGTTCATGCAATAACGCAAGCCCGTGGGGGTGGGTCCGTCTTCGAACACATGGCCCAGGTGCGCGCCGCATTGGCCGCACACCGTCTCGACCCGCACCATGCCATGGCTGCGGTCCACATTCTCTTGAATGGCATCGGGCCCGGACGGCTGCGAAAAGCTGGGCCAGCCGCAGCCTGCGTCGAATTTGCTGTCGGACTTGAACAACTCGGCATCGCAGCAGATGCAGCGGTAAATGCCTGCGGCCCAGTTGGACTCGTGTTTGCCTGTGAAAGGGCGCTCGGTGGCGGCCTGGCGCGTCACGGCATAGGCCACAGGCTCAGCGCCTTTGGCGGCCAGCAGCTCGCGCCACTCTTGATCTGTTTTTTGGATGGGATTCATGATGAACAGCTGATCTCCAGTTGGCCCGCCCAGTCGGGGGGCAATTGTGCGTAGGACTCGAAGCCCGGGTGCTCGTCGAAAGGTGAATGTAACAAGTCCTGCAAAGTGGCGATTTCGCTGAAGTCGCCCTGCGTGGCTTGGCGGATGGCGATTTCGGCCAAGTGGTTGCGCAGCACGAACTTGGGATTGGTGCGCAGCATCTGCTCGCCCAGCACCTTGGGCGACACCCCCCCCACACGGGCCTGGTAGCGCTCCAGCCAAACCTGCAGGCGAGGGCGGTCCAGCAGCAGATCACTCACGCTTTGCCAGTGGACCAGAGCAAACTGCCAAGTGCCGTCGTCCTGGGCCATGGCCTGGCTCAAACGCCGCCAAAACACGGTGTAGTCCACCCGCTCGGACGCCAGCAGTTGCAACAGATCCTCGACCAATGACCAGTCTTGTTCGCGCAGCGCCTCTTTGGCCAGTTCGCCGGTCAGGCCCAGCTTGGCCCGCATGGCGTCACCCAGCAGGCGGGGGAACAGTGTTTTGTATCCCTCCAGCACCTGCTCGGTCAGACCGTCGTCGCCGATCAGTGGCAACATGGCTTGCGCCAGGGCATACAGGTTCCAGTAGGCGATGTTGGGCTGGCGTGCGTAGGCGTAGCGCCCTTGGGTGTCGGAATGGTTGCAGATGTGGCCGGGGTCGAACCCGTCCATGAATTGGAAAGGGCCGTAGTCGATGGTCAGGCCCAGCAAGCTCATGTTATCGGTGTTCATCACGCCGTGGCAAAAACCCACGGTCTGCCATTGGGCCAACAGGCGGGCTGTGCGCTCCTGCACGACATCGAGCAACGCGGCGTAGATGTTGCCTTCCCAGCGCGTTGCACGTTCTTGGCATTCGGGCAAGTGGTGGGCGATGGCATGGTCGGCCAAGGACTGCAGGCTTTGCAGGTCCTGTTTGGCCGCAAAGTGCTCCAAGTGGCCAAAGCGCAAAAAACTGGGGGCCACTCGGGTGACGATGGCGGCGGTCTCCCAGGCCTCGCGGCGCACTGGCTCGGGCGACGCCACCAGGCACAGCGCCCGGCTGGTCGCAATGCCTAAGCCGTGCATGGCTTCGCTGCACAGGTACTCGCGGATGCTCGAGCGCAGCACAGCGCGTCCATCGCCTCGGCGGGAGTAGGGCGTGGGGCCCGCGCCTTTGAGTTGGATTTCTTGCGGACCTTGCAAGCTGTCGGCTTCGCCCAGCCACAAAGCCCGGCCGTCGCCCAGTTGGCCCGCCCAGACACCGAACTGGTGTCCGCTGTAAACGGTGGCCAAAGGGTCTGAGCCCGGCAGCAAGGCATTGCCCGCGAAGGCGTTCAGGTGCGCGTCCGAAAGCAGGTCTTGCGGCCAGCCCAAGGCCTGCAGCAGGGCCGTGTTGCGCAGTCCCCAAGTGGGTGCGGCCACAGGTGTGGGCTGCAGTTGGGTGTAAAACTGGGGACCCAATTGACGCAGTCGGTGGGTCCAGGTCAGGGGCGTATTGGCTTGCATGGGCATGTCTTGATTGTCCCGCGCTTGACAATCGCTTGGTTTTATTCGGGTTTCTGCCCGAGCGGCCAGGATTCCTGGACCACAATGCACGGGCCAACTTGACAGCAACAGAGACAGTTTCAGATACACACAAGGAGTACCCCATGTTCGGACTGATGCAGCAGCAATCCTTGCTGATTTCTTCGGTGATTGATTTCGCAGAGCGCCATCACGGCGATGGCGAAGTGGTTTCGCGCCGTGTCGAGGGCGACATCCACCGTTACACCTGGGCCGATGTGGCCAGCCGCGCCCGCCAAGTGGCCAAAGCCGTCGAAGGCCTCAAGCTGGCCCAGGGCGAGCGTGTGGCCACACTCGCCTGGAACGGTTACCGCCACCTGGAGCTGTACTTTGGCGTCAGCGGCTCAGGCCGCGTGTTGCACACCATCAACCCGCGCCTGCACCCCGACCAAGTGGCCTGGATCGCCAACCACGCCGAAGACCAGGTGCTGTGCTTTGACATGACCTTCCTGCCCATCGTGCAGGCGGTGCACAGCAAGTGCACCACCGTCAGGCAATGGGTGGCGCTGTGCGACGCCGACAAACTGCCCGCAGACACGGGCATCCCGGGCTTGATCAGCTACGAAGCCTGGATCGGTGCTCAGCCCAACACCTATGTCTGGCCGCAGATCGACGAAAACTCGGCCTGCAGCCTGTGCTACACCAGCGGCACCACCGGCAACCCCAAGGGGGCGTTGTACAGCCACCGCTCCACCATCTTGCACGCCTACGGCGCGGCCTTGCCCGACGTGATGTGCATGTCGGCCCGCGACTCGATCCTGCCTGTGGTGCCCATGTTCCACGTCAACGCCTGGGGCATCCCTTACAGCGCGGCCATGGTGGGTGCCAAACTGGTGTTCCCCGGCCCGGCGCTCGACGGCAAATCGGTCTATGAGCTGATGGAAGCCGAAGGCGTGACCTTTGCCGCTGGGGTGCCCACCGTCTGGCAAATGCTGCTCACCCACATGAAGCCTGCGGGCCTGAAGTTTGGAAAGCTCAACCGCACCGTGATTGGCGGCTCGGCTTGCCCACCCGCCATGATCACGGCATTCCGCGAGGAGTACGGTGTTGATGTGCTGCACGCTTGGGGCATGACCGAGCTGAGCCCACTGGGCACGCTCTGCACTCTGAAAAACAAGCACCTGGACCTGCCTGAAGAGGCGCAAATGAAGTTGCGCATGAAGCAAGGCCGCTGCATCTTTGGCATTGACATGAAAATCGTGGACGAGCAAGGCCGAGAATTGCCCCACGACGGCAAAGCCGCTGGCGACTTGCTGGTCAAAGGCCCTTGGGTGATTGCCAGCTACTTCAAGCAAGAAGGCGGCGACCCCTTGGTGGACGGATGGTTCCCCACGGGCGACGTTGCCACCATCGACGCCGACGGCTTCATGCAGATCACCGACCGCAGCAAGGACGTGATCAAGTCTGGCGGTGAATGGATCAGCTCGATCGACGTCGAGAACGTGGCGATGGCGCACCCCGCTGTGGCCATGGCCGCATGCGTGGGCATCTTCCACCCCAAGTGGGATGAACGCCCCATCGTGTGCGTGGTCAAAAAGCCCGGCGCAGAGGTCAGCCGCGACGAGCTGCTGGCGTTCTACGAAGGCAAGACCGCCAAGTGGCAAATTCCGGACGATGTGGTGTTTGTCGACGCCATCCCGCTGGGTGCCACCGGCAAGATGCTCAAGACCAAATTGCGTGAGCAATTGGCCGGCTACAAACTGCCCGGTTTGTGACTCGGGTGTGACCTGCCTCGCGCGACTTGAAACGACTCAGTCGCGCGGGTGATACGCCCTAGGGGCAAACCCCGAGCGTTTTCATTCTCAAACAAGTTACGCTGAGCGCGTTGAGAAACACTTAGCAGGAGACTTTGAATGAAAACAGCAATTCGCATGATCGCCGTGGCCGCTTTGGCCGCTTGTGCCACTGGCGCCTTCGCCCAAAAGGGCGAAACCGTCAAGATCGCCTGGATCGACCCCCTGTCCGGCCTGATGGCCCCTGTGGGCAGCAACCAGCTCAAGAGCTTCCAGTTCTTTGCAGAGAAATTCAGCAAGACCAACCCTGCGGGCGTCAAGTTCGAAGTCATCGGCATCGACAACAAGTTGAGCCCCGCTGAGAGCCTGAACGCGCTCAAAGCCGCGATGGACCAAGGCGTGCGCTACATCACACAGGGCAACGGTTCTTCTGTGGCCGGCGCCCTGATCGAAGCGATCAACAAGCACAACGAGCGCAACCCCGGCAAGGAAATCATTTTCCTGAACCACTCGGCTGTGGACCCCGACTTCACCAACAGCAAGTGCAGCTATTGGCACTTCCGCTTCGACGCTGACACGTCGATGAAGATCGAAGCCATGACCACCTTCATGAAAGACGACAAGGACATCAAGAAGGTTTACCTGTTCAACCAGAACTACTCACACGGCCACCAGGTCGTCAAGTTCGCCAAAGAAAACCTGGCCCGCAAGCGTCCTGACATCCAGATCGTCGGCGAAGACCTGCACCCGCTGGCGCAGGTGCGTGACTTCTCGCCTTACATCGCCAAAATCAAGGCTTCGGGTGCCGACACCGTGATCACCGGCAACTGGGGCTCTGACCTGTCGCTGCTGGTCAAGGCGGCCAACGAAGGCGGCTACAACGGCAAGTTCTACACCTACTACACCGGCGTGACCGGCACCCCCACCGCTTTGGGCACAGGCGGCGCGGGCCGCGTGTACCAAATCGCCTACAGCCACTACAACATGGGCGGCGACATGGGCAAGTGGATGGCCGAATTCAAGACCAAGTTCAACGACGACTTCTACACCGGCTCGGTGATCTCCATCTTCAACGCACTGGGCGAGGGCATGGCCAAAGCCAAGTCGACCGACCCGGTCAAGGTGGCCGCCGCCATGGAAGGTCTGAGCTACAAGAACTACAACGGCGAAGTAGAAATCCGCAAGGCCGACCACCAGCTGCAGCAGCCCCTGTACATGACCGTCTGGCAAAAGGCCGACAAGAAGTACCCTTACAGCCCGGAAAACACCGGCATGACGCTGGCACCCGTGAAGGAATTCCCTTCCTACGTGTCCAGCACGCCGACCAGCTGCCAGATGAAGCGCCCAGGCTGATTTCAGTCTGATCGTTCGGCTCCAGGGCCCGATGAACCTCACCGTTGTCGGGCCCTTTCCTTTGGCGTTTGACGCCTGCATTTGAGGGGTTGATGGATTCAACCCGCTTTTCAGTATCGCTTTAGGCCTTTGTCTGGCCTGGAAAGTTTGTCCTTATGGAGTTTTTTATCATCTCCATGCTCAACGGCCTCAGTTACGGGCTGTTGCTCTTCATGCTCAGCTCGGGCCTGACGCTGATTTTCAGCATGATGGGTGTGCTCAACTTTGCGCACGCCAGCTTCTACATGATTGGGGCCTATTTCGGCTTCACCTTGACCCATGTGATCGGCTTTTGGCCAGCCCTGGTGATCTCGCCTTTGCTGGTGGGTGCCTGCGGTGCTTTGTTCGAGCGCATCAGTCTGCGAAAGGTTCACCCTTACGGCCATGTGCCTGAACTGCTGGTGACCTTTGGCTTGTCGTACGTGGTGCTCGAATTGGTGCAGCTCATCTGGGGCCGCACGGCCGTTGAGTTTGTGCCGCCCGAGTTGCTGCGCGGCGCAGCCTTTACGCTGATCAACCACTCTGCCGAGGGCTTGCGCCTCGTTTGGGGTGCCGCGCCTGCCGAGATGTGCAGCGCAGCCGACGCGGCCCTGCGCGTGGTCTGCTCGCCGTTCCCGGCCACACGCGCTTTCATGATGCTGATCGCTTTGCTGATGCTGCTGTCTTTGTGGCTGCTGCTCACGCGCACCCGCATTGGTTTGGTCATTCAAGCGGCCCTCACGCACCCCGACATGGTGGAGTCACTGGGCCACAACGTGCCGCGTGTCTTCATGCTGGTGTTTGGCGCGGGCACGGGCCTGGCAGGCTTGGCAGGCGTCATCGGTGGCAGCACTTTTGTGACGGAGCCGGCCATGGCCGCCACCGTGGGTTCGGTCATTTTCGTGGTCGTGGTCGTGGGCGGCATGGGCTCGCTTTCAGGCGCCTTCCTCGCTTCGGTCTTGATCGGCGTCATCCAGACCTTTGCCGTGGCCATCGACTACTCGTTCCTTGTGCTGGCCAAAGACATGGGCTGGGCCCTGTCGGCAGCCACACAAGAAAACACCTTCGCCAAACTCACCGTCTCACAGGTTGCGCCCATCTTGCCTTACCTGTTCCTGGTGTTGATTCTGATCTTCCGGCCCAAGGGTCTTTTGGGTACTCGGGAGGGTTGAGCCATGTCAGCTGTATACAAATTCAAACCCTACAACGTCGGCCGCTGGGTCATCTGGAGCCTGTTTGCCCTGGTGCTGGTCTGCGCCCCCATGGTGTTCACCAGCAACCTGTCAACCACCATGCTGGCGCAGATGGGCATCGCCATCATCGCCTGCCTGTCCTACAACATCTTGCTGGGGCAGGGCGGCATGCTCAGCTTTGGCCATGCGGTCTACACCGGCCTGGGCTCTTACCTGGCCATGCACGCGCTCAACGCCGTGAGCGCTGGGCAGTTGGGCATTCCGGTCAGCCTCCTGCCGCTGGTGGGTGGCTTGGCAGGCATGGGCTTTGCTGTGCTGCTGGGCTTTGTGACCACCCGCAAGTCGGGCACGCCGTTTGCCATGATCACCATGGGCGTGGCCGAGCTGGTGTTTGCCATGTCGCTGATGTTCTCCGAGTTCTTCGGGGGCGAGGCGGGCGTGTCGGGCAACCGGGTGGCGGGTGAAGCCTTCTTTGGCATCACCTACGGCCCACAAGTGCAGATCTACTACCTGATCGCCGCCTACACCTTCGTGTGCGTGGCCTTGATGTACGCCTTCACCCAAACCCCTTTGGGCCGCATGCTCAACGCCGTGCGCGACAACCCCGAGCGCGTGGAGTTCATTGGCTACAACACCCAGCGGGTGCGCTACTTCTCGTTCATCATTGCGGGCTTCTTTGCAGGCATTGCAGGCGGTTTGGGCGCACTCAACTTTGAGATCGTCACCGCCGAAGTGGTTGGCGCTGCCCGCTCGGGCGCCTACCTGCTGTTCACCTTTTTGGGGGGCGCGACCTTCTTCTTTGGTCCCATTCTGGGCGCCATCTTGATGATCATCGCGTTTGTGCTCTTGTCCGAACTGACGAAAGCCTGGCTGCTGTACCTCGGCTTGGTGTTCTTGTTCATGGTGATGTATGCCCCCGGCGGCATCGCCAGCTTGATCATGATGAACCTGCGCGTGGCCAAGTTTGGCAAGTTGCGCCAGATCTGGACCAGTTACTTGGGTCTGGGCGTCACGGCCATCGTGATGCTGGCAGGGGCCGGCGCCATGATCGAGATGGTCTACCACCTGCAGCTCAACTCGGCACTGGGTGACAGCGTCAAGTTCATGGGCGTGATGCTCAATGCCAAAAGCTTGGACACCTGGTTCGGCGCAGCCTTCGTCATGCTCACGGGCCTGGGCCTCTTCGAGGTGGCCAGGCGTCAATATTCGCTCGAGTGGGGCGAAATCCAGACCGAGATTGAAAAAGAAATCAAGCGCCGGGAGACCGCAGTATGAGTACCTACGCCCTTGAACTCAAAGACCTTCGCAAGAACTTTGGCAAGACCGAGATCATTCGCGGCGTGAACCTGGCCGTGCAGGCCGGTGAACGCGTGGCCGTGATCGGGCCGAACGGCGCTGGCAAGTCCACACTGTTCAACCTGATCAGTGGCCGCTTTGGCCCCACGAGCGGTGACATTTTGCTCAATGGCCAAGCCATCCAGCACAAGACCCCTTACGAGATCAACCGCATGGGTTTGTCTCGCAGCTTTCAGATCACCAACATCTTTCCCAAACTCAGTGTGTTTGAGAATCTGCGCTGCGCGGTGCTGTGGAGCTTGGGCTACAAGTACAGCTTCTTCAAGTTCCTGTCGGGCCTGAAAGACGCCAATGAACGCACCAACCAGTTGCTGGAAATGATCCGCCTGGACAAAAAGCGCGATGTGCTGGCCGTCAATCTGACCTACGCCGAACAAAGGGCGCTGGAGATCGGTGTGACCATTGCAGGCGGCGCCGATGTCATCTTGCTCGACGAGCCCACCGCGGGCATGAGCAAGAGCGAGACCTCGCGTTTCATTCACCTCATCAAAGAGGTCACGGTGGGCAAAACCCTGCTCACGGTGGAGCACGACATGGGCGTGGTCTTCGGCTTGGCCGACAAGATCGCCGTGGTCGTCTACGGCGAAGTCATTGCCTTTGACACGCCCGAGGCGGTCAGGGCCAACGCCAAAGTGCAAGAGGCCTACTTGGGCTCATCGGTCGCAGACAGTCAAGCGGGAGGGCACTGAGATGCTCAAAGTAGAAAACCTCCACGCCTATTACGGCAAAAGCCATGTGTTGCATGGTGTGAACTTTGAAGTGGGTGAGGGCGAAATCGTCGCCTTGCTCGGACGCAACGGCTCGGGCCGCTCGACCACGGCCAAAGCCATCATGGGTTTGGTCGACTGCCAAGGAACCATCGACTGGAACGGCCAGGCCATCCAGGGCAAGAAAGCCTACGAAGTGGCGCATCTGGGCATCGGCTACGTGCCCGAAAACCGCGACATCTTCCCCAAGCTCACGGTCCATCAGAACCTGCAGTTGGGCCAAAAGGGCGGCGCAAAAAATGCACGCTGGTCGTTTGACGACATGTACACCCTGTTTCCGCGCCTCAAGGAGCGGGAACACACCGAAGCCGGTGTGCTGTCCGGTGGCGAGCAGCAAATGCTCACCCTGTGCCGCACGCTGATGGGCGATCCGGATCTGATCATCATCGACGAGCCGACCGAAGGCCTGGCGCCCAAGATCGTGGAGTTGGTGGGTCAGTACCTCCAAGCGCTCAAAGCCCGCGGCATTTCGGTGCTGCTCATTGAGCAAAAACTCACGATTGCCATGAACATCTCTGACCGCGCGCTGGTCATGGGCCACGGCAGCATCGTGTTTGAGGGCACGCCCCAGGCGCTGCGCGCTGACAACTACATCCGCAAGGAGTGGCTGGAGGTCTGATCTCCCGTCACATCAGGGACTTCCCTCACATTTTTGCCCTTGCGCGGTCATGCGCTTATGGTAAAAACGAACGGTCGTTCTTTTTTCTAATTCTTCACCCCAAGGAACTGCAGCATGACAGCTGAATACAAAGTCCACGGCGACGTCGCGGTCATCACCCTGATGAACCCACCCGTCAACGGTCTGGGCCTGGCCACACGCCAGGGCATCACCAACGGTTTGACCCAAGCCAATGCCGATCCGGCCGTCAAAGCCATTGTGCTGACCGGTGGCGGCAAAGCCTTCTCGGGCGGTGCAGACATCAAGGAATTCGGCTCGCCCAAGGCGCTGCAAGAACCCAATTTGATCTCGGTGATCCGCGCCTGCGAGAACTCCGACAAGCCCATCGTGGCCGCCATCCATTCGGTCGCCATGGGCGGCGGTCTGGAACTGGCCCTGGGCTGCCACTACCGCATCGCGGCCCCCGGCACGAGCATCGCGCTGCCCGAAGTCAAGCTGGGCCTGATCCCCGGCGCGGGCGGCACGCAGCGCCTGCCTCGCGTGATTGGCGTGGAAGCCGCTCTGAACATGATCGTCAGCGGCGAGCCCATCAAAAGCGAAATGCTCGCCATGTTGCCCGGCCAGAAACTGTTTGACGCGATGGCCAAGTCGGCCGAATCGCTGCCTGAAGAAGCGCTGGCCCTGGCCCGCAAAGTGGCCGCCCAACACGCCGACGGCAGCCCCATGCCGCTGGTGCGCAACCTGCCTTGCAAACACCCCTTGGGTGATTCGTACTTCGGTTTTGCCCGCAACATGGTCAAAGGCATGGCCAAAAACCTGCCTGCCCCGCTCAAGTGCGTGGACGCGGTTGAAGCCGCCACCAAGAAGAAGTTCGACGACGGCATGGTCTTCGAGCGTGACATCTTCATCAACCTGATGTGGACACCCGAGTGCCGCTCACTTCGCCACATCTTTGTGGCCGACCGTGCGGCCAGCAAGATCCCTGACGTCCCAGAAGACACCCCCAAGCGCGAGATCAAATCGATCGCCGTGATCGGTGCGGGCACCATGGGCGGCGGCATCTCGATGAACTTCTTGAACGCGGGCATCCCGGTCAAGATGCTCGAGATGAAGCAAGATGCGCTGGACCGTGGCGTGGCCACCATCCGCAAGAACTACGAAGCCCAAGTCAAAAAAGGCAAGCTCAAGCAAGAGAAGTACGACGAGCGCATGGCGCTGTTGTCCACCACGCTGAGCTACGAGGACATCGGCCAAGCCGATTTGGTCATCGAAGCCGTGTTCGAGGAAATGGGTGTCAAAGAAGCCGTGTTCAAGCAACTGGACAAGGTCATGAAACCCGGCGCCATCTTGGCGTCCAACACCTCCACGCTTGACGTCAACAAGATTGCGTCTTTCACCGCCCGTCCACAAGACGTGGTCGGCATGCACTTCTTCAGCCCAGCCAACGTGATGAAGCTGCTCGAAGTCGTGCGCGGTGAGAAAACCGCCAAAGACGTGCTGGCCACCGTGATGGCCATCGGCAAAAAGATCAAGAAAACCGCTGTGGTCTCTGGCGTGTGCGACGGCTTCATCGGTAACCGCATGATCGAGCAGTACAGCCGCCAAGCGGGCTTCCTGATCGAAGAAGGCTGCACACCCGCACAGGTGGACAAAGCCGTTGAAAAGTTTGGCTTTGCCATGGGTCCGTTCCGCATGGGCGACCTGGCTGGCAACGACATTGGTTGGGCCATCCGCAAACGCCGTTACCAAGAAAAGCCCAACATGAAGTACAGCAAAACCGCTGACTTGTTGTGCGAAATGGGCCGCTACGGTCAAAAAACCGGCGCAGGCTGGTACGACTACCAAGCCGGCAAGCGCGACGCGATCCCCAGCCCCGTGGTGGTCGAGATGATCGAGAAGCACCGCGCAGCACAAGGCATCACGGCCCGCAAGATTTCGGACGACGAAATTGTGCAACGCCTGGTGTATTCGCTGGTCAACGAAGCCTGCCACATCCTCGAAGAGGGCATTGCCAGCAAGGCCAGCGACATCGACATGGTCTACATCACCGGTTATGGCTTCCCGTTCTGGCGCGGCGGCCCGATGTTGTACGCCGACACGGTGGGCTTGTTCAACGTGGCCGAAGCCATGAAGCGCTTTGCCAAGAACCCCCACGACGACGCCAACTTCTGGCAGCCCGCACCTTTGCTGGCCCGCCTGGTGGCTGACGGCAAAACGTTCAACTGATTTTTTAAATTTTTGGGGGGCCAGATCTTCAGGTCTGTCCCCCCACTTGAAAGGACCATCATGACCAATGTCGTCATCGTTTCCACCGCACGCACCCCTCTGGCCAAGAGCTGGAAGGGTGCCTTCAACATGACCCACGGCGCAACACTGGGCGGTCACGCCGTGCAGCACGCTGTGGCCCGCGCCGGCATCGACGGCGCTGAGGTCGAAGACGTGATCATGGGTTGCGCCACGCCTGAAGGTGCCACCGGCGCCAACATCGCACGCCAAGTGGCATTGAAAGCCGGTCTGCCGATCTCGGTGTCGGGCATGACCGTCAACCGTTTTTGCTCTTCGGGTTTGCAAACCATCGCTTTGGCAGCGCAGCGCATCATCGCG
>CANBTZ010000031.1 GCA_947372495.1 Comamonadaceae bacterium
TTTCGGCGGCGCCAAGAACGACGCCACCAACAACAAGGGCAACACGACTTCTTTGGGTCTGTCTTCGCCCGTTGGCGCAGGCAAGATCGTGGCAGCTTATGCACGTACCACCATCGACACCAACGCAGTCAAAGCGGGCTCGACCGCCCGCACCACCACCACCGTGGGTTATGACTACGATTTGTCCAAGCGCACCGATGTGTACGCCATGCTCATGAATGACCAGATCACCAAGCTGAGCACCGGCACCAGCTTTGGCGTGGGTATCCGTCACAAGTTCTGATGGGACGCTGGCGCAGGCCAGCTGAACAATTGAATTTGAAAAAGCCCTTTCGCGTCAAGCGAAAGGGCTTTTGCTTTTAGAAGTGATATTCAAGGTGTGTGTACGTGCCTGAGCTGTTGTTTCAATGCCAAAACCGTGCGCTGCAGAGGGTCATGTGACACAGTTTCTTCACTGTGTCGTGCTAAATTTACTTTTCTTCATAAATCGGAGTGTATTTTGAAAAAATTCGCATTTGCAGCCGTTGCTGCCGCAGCTTTGGTCGCAGGCCAAGCACAAGCCCAGTCTTCCGTGACCATCTTCGGTGTGGCCGACATTGGTTACCTGAGCACATCCGTTTCGGGTGTCAAACAGCAACAAATCACCAACGACTTGAACACGTCCAGCCGCCTGGGTTTCCGTGGCGCTGAAGACCTCGGTGGTGGCTTGAAGGCCAGCTTCTGGTTTGAAGCGGCCATGACACCTCAAAACGGTACAAGTGGTGGCACCAGCACAACCAACAAGGATTCCGTGAATCCTGGCGGCTTGACCTTTGGTCGTCGCTCAACAGTTGAGCTGTCTGGCAGCTTCGGTGAAGTGCGTTTGGGCCGTGATTACACCCCTACGTTCACCAACTTGACCGTGGCCCACCACCCCTTTGGTACCAATGGCTTGGGCAATGCAGGTCAGATGTATTACCCACTCAAAGGCACTTCAGTTGGTGGCACATCTGCACAAACGAACGTGCGCGCCTCTAACGGCATCAACTACTTCTCGCCCAACTTCTCGGGTGTTCAAGTCAACGTGATGTACGCGACCAACAACCAAGCGGACAACTTGGGTGCAGTGGGCGATGATGGCAAGTACATGGGTGGTCGCATTTCTTATGGCAATGGCCCACTGAACGTGGCACTGGCCACAGGCAAGACCAAATACGCCACAGGCGATTACACCCAAAGCAACTTCGCCGCCAACTACCAGTTGGGTGCCGCCAAGTTGATGTACCTCTGGGGTGAGAACAAGGTCGGCGTGACCAAAACCACCAGCAACCTGGTCGGTGTTCAGTACCAAGTGTCTGAAACTGGTGAAATCCGCGCTGGTTACACCATGTTGAAAGCCTCGGGTTTTGCTGCTTCTGCAGGTGTTGACGACGCCACACAAGCGGTCATCGGCTACGTGCACAACCTGTCTAAGCGCACTGCTTTGTTCACCAACTACTCTGTGTTGGACAACAAAGGCTTGGGCAAGCAGTTTGTGGTGGGCGGTGGTGACAAGTCCGCATTGACCGCAGGCGGCAGCAGCACTGGTTACGAGTTCGGCATTCGTCACTCGTTCTGATGTGAGACTGGCTTGCGCCAGTCAGCATTCCGAAACCCGCACCAGTTTGACCTGATGCGGGTTTTTTTATGTATGGCAGATGTTGCGAAACCAGATTTTGGACTTGCATGGGTTGAGGTTGAATGACATGAATGACCGGTTTTTTCTGCGAGAGGGGTTCCTCTTGTTGCTGCTGAGCAGCTTGGCCGGATGTTTGTCTTTGCCTGCAGCGGTGCATGATCGGCCTGCAATAACCTCGGCAGTGCCGAACAGTTTGCCTCTCACCTTCACCGCACAAGACAAGTCGCAATGGGAGCCGGTGTTGTTGCCAGGCAAGCTGCGCACGGCATTTCGGCTTGAAAAACACCAGGGTCGGCAAAGCCTGCGAGCCGATGCGGAGCGCTCGGCAAGCATGTTGCGTCAGAGGCTCAACATCCAGCCAGAGCAATTGGGCCGCTTGGTTTTTGAATGGCAAGTCGAGGCGCTCATTGCCGATGCCGACATGCGCCAGCGCGAGACCGAAGATTCACCTGTGCGATTGATCTTGGCCTTCGATGGAGACCGCCAAAAGTTCTCAGCTAAAAATGCGATGCTCAGTGAACTGTCACGCGCCCTCACGGGTGAAGAGTTACCCTATGCCACCTTGATGTATGTCTGGAGCAACCAGCTGCCCGTGGGCACCGTGATTGTGAATCCGAGAACAGACCGCGTGCGCAAAATCGTGGTGGAATCGGGCGCTGACCATGTGAAGCAATGGCGACACTACGAGCGCCAGATCAAAGCGGATTATGAAAAAGCGTTTGGTGAAGCTCCCGGGGCCTTGCAAGGACTGGCCATCATGACCGACACCGACAACACCCAAGGCCAAGCCCGCGCTTGGTATGGTGAAATTCGATTGGACTGAGCCTTGCGGCTGATGTGGGCGCATGATGCACTCGCACCAGTCCTGTGCGTGACAGTCCATTTGGGGGAATTCCCTCTCTCTAGGGCGGGCTCGAATGTTGCATAGTGTGAGCTTGTTCAAAGGGCCCCGATGTTTGCTTTCATCCTTCAGCGTCTGATTCAGGCCGCGATCGTCATGGTCACGGTGGCGTTCATATCGTTTCTGTTGTTTCAGTACGTGGGTGACCCTGTGGTTTTCTTGCTGGGGCAAGACGCCACGCCTGACCAGATCAGCCAGCTGCGCACGGATCTGGGCCTGAACCAACCCTTTTTTGTGCAGTTCTGGCATTTCTTGCAGAACGCGGTGCAGGGCGAGTTTGGCCTGAGCTTGCGCCAAGGCGCCAAAGTCTCGCGCTTGATCGCCGAGCGCTTTCCGGCCACGCTGGAGCTGGCACTCGTAGCGGCCAGTCTGGCGCTGCTCATTGGCATCCCGATGGGGGTTTACGCCGCCTTGCGCCGGGGCTCTTTTTTCAGCCAGCTGCTCATGACGGTGTCGCTGCTGGGCGTGTCCTTGCCCACCTTCCTGATCGGCATTTTGCTCATCTTGACGTTTGCGGTGTGGTTGGGTTGGTTCCCCAGCTTTGGCCGGGGTGACGTGGTGCAACTGGGCTGGTGGAGCACGGGCTTGCTGACTGCCAAAGGCTGGCACCACATCGTGCTGCCCGCCGTGACGCTGGCGATTTTTCAGCTGACGCTCATCATGCGGCTGGTGCGTGCAGAGATGCTCGAAGTGCTGCGCACCGACTACATCAAGTTCGCCCGCGCCAGGGGCCTGTCCAACCAGACCATCCACTTTGGACATGCGCTCAAAAACACCCTGGTGCCTGTGCTCACCATCACCGGCTTGCAATTGGGTGGCCTGATTGCTTTCGCCATCATCACCGAGACGGTCTTTCAGTGGCCCGGCATGGGCTTGCTGTTCATCCAAGCGGTGACCTTTGCCGACATCCCGGTCATGGCTGCTTATTTGTGCCTGATTGCGCTCATCTTTGTGGTGATCAATCTGGTGGTGGACTTGCTGTATTTTGCCGTTGACCCGCGCCTGCGCGTGGGCAAGTCTGGAGGCCATTGAGATGAGCGCTACGCTGCAATCCACCTTGGGCCACGGCCGCGCATTTGCACACATCGCCCAGTTCCACCCCGAACTCACCGCGTTCAGGCGCGATTTGCATGCCCACCCCGAGCTGGGTTTTGAAGAGGTCTACACCTCGGCCCGCGTGGCCGAAGGCCTCAAGTTGTGCGGTGTCGACAGCGTCCACACGGGGCTGGGCAAAACAGGCGTGGTGGCACTGGTGCACGGGCGCGGTCGCTCGGCCAGCAACCCTGGCCGAATGGTGGGCCTTCGGGCCGACATGGACGCCTTGCCTCTGACCGAATACAACGACTGCGTCTGGAAGTCGGGCAAACCTGGCCTGATGCACGGCTGCGGGCACGATGGCCACACGGCCATGCTGATGGGCGCAGCCCGTTATTTGGCCGAGACGCGCCGCTTTGACGGCACGGCGGTGCTGATCTTTCAGCCCGGCGAAGAGGGCTACGCGGGTGCCCGCGCCATGATGCAAGACGGTTTGTTTGAGCGCTTTCCTTGCGAGAAAGTGTTCGCCCAGCACAACGCGCCTGATGTGCCTTTGGGGGTGATTGGTGTCACGCCCGGCCCCATGCAGGCGGCGGTGGACCGCATCGAAATTCGCATTCACGGCAAGGGCGGGCATGGCGCGCGGCCGCACCAGGCGGTCGACCCGGTGCTGGTGGCTGGGCACATCATCACCGCTGCGCAAAGCGTGGTGGCGCGCAATCTGTCGGCTTTTGACCAAGCGGTGGTCAGCATTTGCTCGATGCAAGGCGGTCACCCGGGCGCCATGAGCGTGATCCCCGGCGAGGTCACCTTGGTGGGCACGGTACGCACCTACAGCGAAACGGTGCAACAACAGATCGAAGACCGTTTGAAGGCGCTTTGCTCGGGCGTGGCCAATGGCTTTGGTGCCACCGCTGAAGTGGTTTATGAGCGCGTGTACCCCGCCACAGTCAACACCGTGCCCGAAGCGAATTTCGCCGCCGACGTGGCCACCACGCTGGTGGGCGAAGACAAGGTCTGGCGCAACATGATGCCCAGCATGGGCGGAGAAGACTTCTCTTTCATGCTGCAGGTCAAGCCAGGCGCTTATTTGCGCATTGGTCAGGGTTTGCCCCATGGGCCCGGCCCCCATCCGCTGCACAACAGCCGTTACGATTTCAACGACGAGATCCTGCCTCTGGGTGCGGCACTGCACGCCAGTCTGGTCGAGCAAGCGCTGGGCTTGCCGCAGGTCTGATTTTTTTCATCCATTCGATTCAACAAGGAGATGCCCATGGCTTTCAAACTCAACCCCCTCGCGGCCACCTTGGCCGCTGCGTTGGCACTGTCGGCCGTGTCAGCCTCTGCGGTGACGCTGCGCATTGGCAACCAGGGCGACGCCCTGTCGATGGACCCGCACTCGCTCAACGAGTCTTTGCAGCTCTCGGTCGTTGAAAACGTCTACGAGTCCTTGGTGACCCGCGACGCCAATTACAAACTCGCCCCCCTGCTGGCCACCAGCTGGAAGCAGACCGCCCCCACCGTGTGGCGCTTCAATCTGCGCAAAGGCGTGAAGTTCCATGATGGCACGCCCTTTACCGCTGACGATGTGATCTTCAGCTACGAGCGTGCCAAGGGCGACGGCTCCGACATGAAGAGCTATGTGGGGCAGTTCAAAGATATCAAGAAGATCGATGACCACACCATCGACATCATCACCATCGCACCGTTCCCCATCGTGCCCGAGTTGGTCACGCACTGGGACATCATGAGCAAGAAATGGTGTGAAGAGAACCAGGCCACCAAGCCGGTCGATCGCCGCAAAGGCATCGAAAACGCGGCTTCTTTCAAAGCCAATGGCACAGGTCCATTCAAAGTGAAAGAGCGTCAGCCGAACGTACAGACACGGTTTGTGAAGAACTTTAATTATTGGGGCAAGGTTCCCGGTAACGTCGACGAAGTGGAGTTCAATGTCATTGGCAACGACGCCACTCGAGTGGCTGCAATCATGTCAGGTGAGATCGATGTGATGGAGCCTGTGCCTGTGCAAGACGTGGAGCGCATCAAATCAAATGCAAAACTGAAGGTGCTGCAAGGTCCTGAGCTGCGTGCCATCTTTTTGGGCATGGACCAAAAGCGGGACGAGCTGCTGTATTCCAACGTGAAGGGCAAAAACCCGTTCAAGGACATCCGCGTGCGCAAGGCCTTCTACCAGGCCATCGACATCGAGACCATCAAGAGCCGCGTGATGCGCGGTGCGGCCACGCCCCTGGCCTTGATGATGCCTTCTCAGATCAACGGCTACCCCGCTGAGTTGGCCAAGCGTCTGCCTTACGACGTGGAAGCCGCCAAGAAGCTGCTGGCCGAAGCCGGTTACCCCAGCGGCTTTGAAGTCAAGATGAACTGCCCGAACGACCGTTACGTCAACGACGCAGAAATCTGCCAGGCCGTAGCCGCCAACCTGGCCAAGATCGGTGTCAAGATCAACCTCGAAGCCGAGACCAAGGGCACCTACTTCCCCAAAATCTTGAGCCGCAACACCAGCTTCTACATGCTGGGCTGGACCGCCAGCACGGTGGACGCACACAACGTGATGTACCCCATCTTGTCTACCCCCGGCGACGGTGGCCGCGGCCAGTTCAACCTGGGCGCTTACAGCAACCCCAAGGTGGACGAGTTGACTGACAAAGTCGCCTCCGAAACCAATCAGAAAAAGCGCAACGAGATGATCCGTGAAGCCATGAAGATCCATCAGGATGACATCGGCCACTTGCCATTGCATCAGCAGGCGCTGAACTGGGCTGCCAAAAAGAACATCGAGCTGGTGCAGTTCCCGGACAACGGGATGGCCTGGAAATTCATCAAGGTCAAACCTTAAGGCGTGTTCATGCAAGGCATCCGGCAATCTTGGTGGCAGCGGTGGTGGCACAGCGATGTGGGGTACAGCTTCCGTCAATCGCCCATGGCGATGGCGGCGGCCTTGATCGCTTTCGTCTGCCTTTTTTGTTCGGTCTTTGCCGGGTGGGTGTCACCCACCAACCCGTTTGATCTGGCCACATTGGAGCTGAGCGATTCCCGCTTGCCCCCGGCGTGGATGGACGGGGGCACCACCAAATACCTGCTGGGCACCGACGATCAGGGGCGCGACATCTTGTCGGCCCTGATCTACGGCTCTCGCATCTCTTTGGTGGTGGGCCTGGCCTCGGTGGCCCTGTCGGTGGCATTTGGCGTGGCCATGGGCTTGCTGGCGGGCTTTCGCGGTGGCTGGGTGGACACCTTGCTCATGCGCTTGTGCGATGTGATGCTGTCTTTCCCACCCATTTTGGTGGCTTTGCTGATCGCTGGGGTGGGCCGCGCTTTGTTTCCCAATGCCAACGAGTCGCTGGCCTTTGGCGTGCTGATCATTTCGATCTCGCTCACCGGCTGGGTGCAATATGCCCGCACCGTGCGTGGCAGCACGCTGGTCGAACGCAACAAGGAGTATGTGCAGGCGGCCCGCGTCACAGGTGTGACGCCGCTTCGCATCATGGTCAAGCATGTGCTGCCCAATGTGTTGGGGCCGGTCATGGTGCTGGCCACCATCCAGGTGGCCACCGCCATCATCACCGAAGCCACGCTGTCGTTCTTGGGTGTGGGCGCGCCGCCCACATCGCCATCGCTGGGCACGCTCATCCGCGTGGGCAACGACTTTTTGTTCTCGGGCGAATGGTGGATCACCATCTTCCCCGGGCTGATGCTGGTGGTGATTGCCTTGTCGGTCAACCTGCTGGGTGACTGGTTGCGCGATGCGCTGAATCCGAGATTGCGATGAGCCTTTTACAAGTCAAAAATCTGGTGGTGGAGTTTCCCAGCCGCCACGGCACCTTGCGTGCGCTCGATGACATTTCGTTCGACATCGCCCCAGGTGAAATCCTGGGTGTGGTGGGCGAGTCGGGGGCGGGCAAGTCCCTCACGGGTGCGTCCATCATTGGTTTGCTCGAACCCCCAGGCCGCGTAGCCAGCGGGCAAATTCTGCTCGAAGGCCAGCGCATCGACAACTTGAATGGTGACCAAATGCGCCACATCCGTGGTCGCAAGATTGGCGCGATTTTTCAAGACCCGCTCACGTCACTCAACCCGCTGTACACCATCGGTCGGCAGCTGACAGAGACGATCCTGGCGCACTTGCCCGTGAGCCCTCAAGAGGCTCGCCAGCGCGCCATTGCCTTGCTGAAAGACACAGGCATTTCAGCGGCCGAAGAGCGCATTGACCACTATCCCCACCAATTCTCGGGCGGCATGCGCCAGCGCGTGGTGATCGCTTTGGCCTTGGCTGCCGAGCCCAAGTTGATCGTGGCCGACGAACCGACCACGGCACTCGATGTGTCGATCCAAGCGCAGATCATTGGCCTGCTCAAAAAGGTCTGCAAAGACCGAGGTGCAGCCGTGATGCTGATCACGCACGACATGGGCGTCATCGCCGAAACCTGTGACCGCGTGGCCGTGCTCTATGCCGGGCGCGTGGCCGAAATCGGTCCGGTGCACCAGGTCATCAACCACCCGGCACACCCTTACACCGCAGGCCTGATGGCCTCGATCCCCGACATGGACAGTGACCGCGAGCGCCTCAATCAGATCGACGGCGCCATGCCGCGCCTGAACGCGATCCCCAAGGGTTGCGCTTTCAATCCGCGTTGCCCCCAGGCATTTGACAAATGCTTGCACGAACGCCCCGACTTGACCCATGCCGGAGCGACCCACGCCGCCTGCTGGCTCCACGAACAAGGTGCCGCATGAGTACGCACAAGCCCCAAGCCCTGGTGGTGGCCAATGACTTGGCCATGAGTTTTGATGTGTCAGCGCCTTGGCTCAACCGCGTCATTGAGCGCAAGCCCCGTCAACTGCTGCACGCGGTCGATGGTGTGAGCTTTGAGATTGAAAAAGGCAAGACCCTGGCCCTGGTGGGCGAATCGGGCTGCGGCAAAAGCACCGTGGCCCGTTTGCTGGTGGGCCTGTACGAGCCCACACGCGGCGGCCTGACTTTTGACGGGCAAGACGCGCATGCGGCGTTCAAGTCAGCTGATGCGCGTCAAATGCGCCAGCGCATCCAGATGATTTTTCAGGACCCGTATGCCAGCCTGAACCCCCGTTGGACGGTCGAAGCCATCATTGGCGAGCCGCTGCAAGAGCACGGCTTGATCCAAGACGCCGCAGAGCTCAAAGCCCGTGTGGCCGAGTTGCTGCAATCGGTGGGCTTGTCGGCACTCGACATGCCCAAGTACCCGCACCAGTTCTCGGGCGGGCAGCGGCAACGCATTTCAATTGCCAGGGCCTTGGCCACAGCGCCTGAGTTTTTGGTGTGTGACGAGCCGACCTCTGCGCTCGATGTGAGCGTGCAGGCGCAGGTGCTCAACATCATGAAAGACCTGCAGCGCGAGCGGGGCCTGACGTATTTGTTCATCAGCCACAACCTGGCCGTGGTGCGCCATGTGAGCGACCAAGTGGGCGTGATGTATTTGGGCCGACTGGTGGAGCTGGCCGACAAGCACACGCTGTTTGCCAACCCGCAGCACCCCTACACCAAGATGCTGCTGGACGCGATTCCCAAAATGCACGACACCGGCCGCGCCCGCACCCCGGTGCAAGGCGAAGTGCCCAACCCGCTCAACCCACCTACCGGGTGCAGCTTCCACCCGCGTTGCCCGCAAGCCACCGACATTTGCAAAACCGATCGGCCTGCGCTGCGCGATTTCAAAGGGATCAAGATCGCTTGCCATGCGGTGGTGTGATCGCTGCAGCAAGAGGACATTGCCTCGCGTTATATTCCTGCTTTAGTGCGCAGCGTTTGCGCCAAGAATCAACAAGGAGAATTCATGATGGATCGCCGCACATTGCTCAAAACGGCCAGCGCAGGGCTGGTGATGCCTTTGCAGGGCTGGGCGCAAGACAAATACCCCAGCAAGCCCATCGTCTGGATCTGCCCCTATGCCGCCGGTGGCGGCGCAGACAGCCGTTCGCGCCAGATCGCCAAGGCCATGGGGTCGGTGTTGGGTCAATCCATCATCGTGGACAACAAGGCGGGCGCGGGTGGCAACATCGGCACCGAGTTCATTTCGCGTGCCAAGCCCGATGGCTACACCATTGGCATGGGCAACTTTGCCCCACTGGCGGTGAACCACGCGCTGTTCAAAAAGCTCAACTACAACCCGTTCACCGACCTGGTGCCGATCATGCTGATCGACCGTGGCCCATTGATTTTGATGGTGCGCACAGACTCCCCTTTCAAGTCGGTCAAAGATGTGGTCAACGCGGCCAAGGCTGCGCCGGGCAAACTCAGTTATGGGTCGGGTGGCATTGGCGGCACGCACCACTTGAGTGGCGCTTTGTTTGAGCACACGGCGGGCATCGACATGATCCATGCGCCGTACAAAAGCGGCGGTGCAGCCACGACGGATTTGTTGGGTGGCCAGGTGCACATGATGTTCGAGCAGATGTACTCGGCGATGCCCGCCATCAAAGGCGGCAAGCTGCGCGCCTTGGCGATCACCAGCAAAACGCGCTCACCACTGGCGCCTGACATTCCAACCATGGCCGAGCAGGGCTACCCCGAGGTGGAAGTGCTCAATTGGCAAGGCTTGGTGGGCCCCAAAGGCATGCCTGCGGAGCTGATCAAACAGCTCAATGCGGCGGGCAACAAAGCGCTGCAAGACCCTGAGACACGCGAGCGCATTCTGAGCCAAGGCAACGAAGTGGGCGGTGGCACGCCAGAGCAGTTTGCCGCGCTCATCAAGGCCGAAGCGCCTCGCTGGGGCAAGGTGGTGCGTGACGCCAAGATCGAGCCTGAGTGATCTGACACAGCCCGGTGTGGCCGCAAGTAAAAAGACCTGGCATGCCAGGTCTTTTTTTGTTTCAGGTGTAACGCTTGCTGCGCAGGTTGTTTTTCATGTCGCGCAGGGCGGGCTGCAACTCTTCGCCAATGCGCAGGGCCACGGTGGTGGCCAAGATGTCGATGATCAAAAGGTGCAAGAGGCGCGAGACCATGGGGCTGTATTTGTCATAGCCCTCGGGGTGGTCTGCCGTCAGGTGGATGTGCCCGGCGCTGGCCAGGGGCGAGCCGCTGGCGGTGATGACGATGGTTGTGGCCCCGCGCTTGCGCGCGATGTCACACGCGTCCATCAGGTCGCGGGTGCGGCCCGAGTTGGAGATGATGACCACGCAGTCGCCCGGCTGCAGTATCGACGCGCTCATGACCTGCATGTGGCCGTCGCTGTAGGCAATCGCGTTGACGCCCAAGCGAAAGAACTTGTGCTGCGCGTCTTGCGCCACGATGCCCGAGTTGCCCACGCCATAGAACTCGATGCGGCGACCGGTTTTTTGGGTTTGGGCCAAAGCTTGCGCCGCGTGCTCCAACGCAAAAGAGCTGGCGTCGTTGCGGTACTTGAGGAAGGCGGCCACGGTGTTGTCGATCACCTTGACCGCGATGTCGCTGGTCTTGTCGTCCACATCCACGCTGCGGTGGATGAAGGGCACGCCTTCGCTCACACTGCCCGCAAGTTTCAGTTTGAAGTCAGACAGGCCGTCGTAGCCCATGCTGCGGCAAAAGCGCACCACGGTGGGCTTGCTCACATGCGAGCGGTCGGCCAGCTCGGTCACGGGCAGGTTGGCAAACGCACGCGGATCGGCCAGCACCAGCTTGCCCACGCGTTGCTCCGCTGGGGCCAATGAGGTCAGAGAGGCCTTGATTCGTTCGAGCATGGAGTGTCTCCGTTGGGTCCGTTTGGGGGATTTATTGCTTAAATTTCTTCAGACCAGCAGTGGCCGTCGCGCGCGATCATGGCGCTCGCGGCGCTGGGCCCCCAGGTGCCTGCCGCGTAGGGCCGTGGGCCAACGGTGTCGTTGGTCCAGTGCTGCAAGATGGGCTCGACCCAGCGCCAGGCTTCTTCTTGTTCGTCGCTGCGCACGAACAGGTTGAGGCGCCCGTCGAGCACGTCGAGCAGCAGGCGCTCGTAGGCGCCCACGCGTTCGCTGCCAAAGCGTTTGTCAAAGTCCAGGTCCAGGTGCACCGGGCTCAGGGTCTGGCCGTTCGCGCCTTGGCCGCGCTTGCTCTGGCCTTGCGCGAACAGGTGCAGCTCCAACCCATCCTTGGGTTGCAGGTGGATGACCAGCTTATTGACCTGGCCCACGGGCGTCTGGAAGATGTCGTGCGGTGTGGGCCTGAAGTTGATCTCGATGTGCGCCTCACGCGAGGCCATGCGTTTGCCCGTGCGGATGTAAAACGGCACGCCCGCCCAGCGCCAGTTGGCGATTTCGGTGCGCAAGGCCACAAAGGTTTCGGTGCTGCTGCTCGGACTCACGCCGGGTTCATCGCGGTAAGCCGGCACAGCATGGCCTTCGACATTGCCAGCCGCGTATTGGCCTCGGATCACATGCTGGCTCAGGGTCTCAGGCGTCCAGCGCTTCAAGGCACGCAGCACTTTGAGTTTTTCGTCGCGGATCGCATCGGCATGGGCGTTGATGGGCGGCTCCATCGCGATCGCGCACAGCAGTTGCAGCGCGTGGTTTTGCACCATGTCGCGCAGGGCGCCTGTGCTTTCATAAAAGCCACCGCGCTTTTCCACGCCCAGCTCTTCGGACATGGTGATCTGGATGTTGGCGATGTGCTCACGGCGCCACAGGGGCTCGAACAAAGCATTGCCAAAGCGCATGGCAAACAGGTTTTGAACCGCAGGTTTGCCCAGGTAATGGTCGATGCGGAAGATCTGCTGCTCTTTGAAGACCTTGCCCACTGCCAAGTTGATGGCACGGTTGGAGGCCAGGTCGTGGCCCAGCGGTTTTTCGAGCACGATGCGTGTCTTGGGCGTGTTCAGGCCACTGGCGGCGAGTTGCTCGCACACGGTGGTGAACAGGCTGGGTGCGGTGGACAGGTACATGACCACATGGTCCGTTTGGCGTTCCGCCAGACGTGCGGCCAAGACCGCGTAGGCTTCGGGTTTGGACAGGTCCATGCGCACGTAGCACAGCAGGCTGGCAAAGCGGGCGAATTCTTCGCTGTTGGGGCGCTTGTCGCCCTCGACCTGTTCAAAGCGCGATTGGATTTGCTGGCGGTATTGCTCGTCGCTCAGGTCGTCGCGCCCCACGCCGATGATGCGGCCGCCTTCGGGCAGGGTGCCGTGGCGGTAGGCCTGAAACAGGGCGGGCATGAGTTTGCGCCACACGAGGTCACCGGTGCCGCCGAAGAATACGAGATCAAAAGCCATGGTTAATCGATTGCAGTTATCGAGTTACAGGAAAAATTTGTTTGTAATGTAACTTTGTTTCACGGATAATTCAACCGGATTTTCAAAAAACCGCCATGAACCAACTCCAAGCCCTCAAAAAATTCACCACCGTGGTCGCCGACACCGGTGACTTCAAGCAATTGGCCCAGTTCCAGCCGCAAGACGCCACGACCAACCCGTCGCTGATCTTGAAGGCGGTTCAAAAGCCCGAATACGCCCCTTTGCTGTCCGAGGCCGTGGCCGCCCACCGGGGCCAGCCCCTCGACGTGGTGATGGACCACTTGCTGGTGCGTTTCGGCTGCGAAATTTTGCAGACCATTCCAGGCCGCGTGTCGACTGAAGTGGATGCCCGCTTGAGCTTTGACACCGTCGCCACCGTGGCGCGGGCGCGCCGCATCATGGCTTTGTACGAAGCGAAGGGCATTGCCCGCGAACGCGTGCTGATCAAGATCGCTTCGACCTGGGAAGGCATTCAGGCCGCTGCCGAGCTGGAGCGCGAGGGCATCCGCTGCAATCTGACGCTGCTGTTCGCGTTTTGCCAGGCGGTGGCTTGTGGCCAGGCCAAGGTCCAACTGATCTCGCCCTTTGTGGGCCGCATTTACGACTGGTACAAAAAGACGGCAGGTGCTGCTTGGGACGAAGCGGCCAAGGCGGGTGCCAATGACCCGGGTGTGCAGTCGGTGCGAGCCATCTTCAACCACTACAAAAAGCACGGTATCCAAACCGAAGTCATGGGCGCGTCGTTCCGCAACATCGGCCAGATCACGGCCCTGGCCGGTTGCGACTTGCTGACCATCAGCCCCGAATTGTTGGCCCAATTGGCCGCCACCGAAGCGCCGCTGAGCTTGGCACTGGACGCGCAAGCTGCCCAAGCCATGGACTTGCCTGCCGTGGCGTATGACGAAGCGTCCTTCCGTTTGGCACTCAACGAAGATGCCATGGCCACCGAGAAGCTGGCAGAAGGCATCCGTGCCTTCTGCGCCGACGCCATCAAACTCGAAGACCTGATGAAGAAAGCCTGAGATGCGTTGTGACCAGACCGCTGCTTGGCAGAGCCTGCAGCACCATGCTGAGGCCTTTGCCGGTTTCGATTTGCGCACCGCTTTTGCGCAAGATGCACAGCGTGCAACGGGCTTGAGCCAGACAGCGCCGCATGTGTTTGCCGACCTGTCCAAAAACCATGTGGACGCCGCCACCGAAGCGCTGCTGCAAGAGCTGGCACGCCAAACGGGTTTGGCCCCACACCGCGATGCGATGTTCCGTGGCGAGCACATCAATGCCACCGAAGACCGCGCTGTGATGCACTGGTTGCTGCGCCAGCCCGAAGGCTCACTCTCAGGCGATTTGGCTGCGCCCTTGAAGCTGGTGCACGACACCCTGCGGCCCATGCTGGCGTATGCCGAACAGGTCCGCACCGATGCACAGATCACTGACGTCGTGAACATCGGCATTGGCGGCTCTGACCTCGGCCCGCAAATGGCCGTGTTGGCCTTGCAGGACTTCGTGATTCCGGGCAAGCGGTTTCACTTCGTGTCGAATGTGGATGGGCATGAGCTGGCAGCCGTGCTCCAAGGCCTGAAGCCTGAGAGCACGCTGTTCCTCATTGCGTCCAAAACCTTCACCACCATCGAGACCATGACCAACGCCCGCTCGGCGCTGGCTTGGTTCCAGGCCCAGGGCGGCCGCGATGTGGCGCGCCACTTTGCGGCGCTGACCACCAACGTGGCGGCTGCGTCCGAGTTCGGCATCACCACCACTTTTGGCTTTTGGGATTGGGTGGGCGGGCGCTATTCGGTGTGGTCAGCCATCGGCCTGCCGGTGGCGATTGCCATTGGCGCGCAGGGCTTCAAAGATCTGCTGGCTGGGGCTCACGAGATGGACCAGCACTTCCAGACCGCGCCGATGGCGCGCAACTTGCCGGTGCGCCTGGGACTGCTCGACGTTTGGTTCCGCAACTTTTTGAATTACACCAGCCGCTCCATTGCGCCGTACCACAGCGCATTGCGCCGCTTGCCTGCGTATTTGCAGCAGCTGGAGATGGAGAGCAACGGCAAGCGCGTGGACCGCAACGGCCAGGCGCTGCCGTACGGCACCTCACCCGTGCTCTGGGGTGAACCCGGCACCAACGGCCAACACGCTTACTTTCAGATGCTGCACCAGGGCACCGACGTGGTGCCGCTGGAATTCATTGCCGTCAAAAAGCCCACGCACAGCTTGAAGGATCACCACGAGCTGCTGCTGGCCAATGTGATCGCGCAGGCGCAGGCGCTGATGCTGGGCCAAGCCGACGAAGGCGGTCACAAGCACTTCACGGGCAACCGGCCCAGCACCTTCTTGCTACTGAATGAACTCACCCCCGCCAGCCTGGGCGCATTGATTGCCCTGCAAGAACACCGTGTGTTTGTCAGCGGCTCGGTCTGGGGCATCAACAGCTTTGACCAATGGGGTGTGGAGCTGGGCAAGGTGCTGGCCAAAGACATCCACGCCCGCATCGTGTCGGGCGATGCCAGCGGTCTGGACGCCTCCACGGCGGCTTTGTTGCAGCGCGTTCGCTGAACTTCGTCCATCGCCCCGAGGGCGGGGCTCCCACAGGCCTGTAGGCGCGGCGCCCTCGCCGCGATGGCCATCCACTCAGTGCTGGTGTGTGCTGTGGTCGTGTGCGGCTGCCTTGGGCGCAACCTGCGCAGACACCGCTTCTGAAACCTGGATGCTGCCGCGCATGCCCGCTTGGTAGTGGCCCGGAATCAGACAAGCCATTTGCAGCGTGCTGGCTTGCTCAAACTTCACCACCAGTTCGCCCGTTTGGCCTGCGGACAACGTGATGGCTGCGCCCGTGCCGTGGCCGTGGCCAGCCGCATGCTCTGCGCCTTGTTGCATGGCTTGCGCATGTTCGCGAATTTCATCGTCTGAGCCCAGCACCATTTCGTGGGTAGTTTGGCCTGCGTTGCGCACCACAAAGCGGATGGTCTCGCCCGCGTTCACCGCCACTTTGGAGGGGGTGAAACGCATCTGGTCGTCCATTTGGATCGCGACACTGCGTGTGACCAGCAGGGCTGCAAGCGCTTGGGTGGCCGCACGATCATCGTGCGCGCCATCGGCGTGGCTGTGTTCGGCCGCAGGGGCTTCGCCATGCGAGTGAGCTGTGGCCGCCCATTCGGGGTGCTGCGCCAGCCATTGCCAGGCACCATAACTGCTGCCAGCCACCAGCGAGCCCACCAGCGCCAGATACACCGTGGTGCTGCGTTGCCAGGCGTGCGTGGAGCTGAGCGCCAGCGCCAACACCGAGACAAAGAAGCCCAAAGGCACCACCCAGGCACTGCGCGCAGGCGAATCCGGAAAGTGCTGCAGGCCGCCCGTGAAGAAGCCCAAGCCTATCGACAGCAATGCCCCCAGTACCAGGGTTTGCAGCAAGCCCGTTTGCGGCGTGTTTGCGCTGGGCGAGCTCAAGCGGTGCTCCATCCATGCACCCAACACGAACAGCACCATGCCGATCGCGGCTGTCCACAGCGAGCGTTCTCCGCTGAAAAAGCCGTGGTTCACTGCACCCGAGATGAAGCTGATGCCCGCGTACTTGAGGAGCATCGCGCCGTGGTGTTGCTGAAAATTCATGTGTGTCCCGATCAGGCAGAAAAAAACCCTGCAGGTTTGCACCTGCAGGTTTGCACCTGCAGGGTTGATTGTGGCATCGGGGCCAAGCCAGAGGCTTGACCGATGTCATGAGCGCATTACATGCCCATGCCGCCCATACCACCCATGCCGCCCATGTCAGGCATGCCGCCAGCGCCGGACTCTTCTTTCGGTGCTTCGGAAATCATGCACTCGGTGGTCAACATCAAAGAGGCCACAGACGCTGCGTTTTGCAAAGCAGTGCGTGTCACTTTGGTGGGGTCCAAGATGCCCATTTCGATCATGTCGCCGTAGGTGTCGTTGGCAGCGTTGAAGCCGTAGTTGCCTTTGCCGGCCAACACCGCGTTCACCACCACCGATGGCTCGCCACCGGCGTTGTAAACGATCTCGCGCAAAGGCGCTTCGATGGCTTTCAACACCAGTTTAATACCGGCTTCTTGGTCGGCGTTGTCGCCTTTGATGACGCCAGCAGTTTGACGTGCACGCAGCAATGCCACGCCGCCGCCAGCCACGATGCCTTCTTCCACAGCAGCGCGTGTAGCGTGCAGGGCGTCTTCCACGCGGGCTTTCTTTTCTTTCATTTCGACTTCGGTGGCAGCGCCCACCTTGATCACGGCCACACCGCCAGCCAACTTGGCCACGCGCTCTTGCAGTTTTTCGCGGTCGTAGTCAGAAGTGGCTTCTTCGATTTGCACACGCACTTGTTTGACGCGGGCTTCGATGTCGCCAGCAGCACCAGCGCCGTCGATGATGATGGTGTTTTCTTTGCCCACTTCGATGCGCTTGGCTTGGCCCAGATCGGCCAAAGTCACTTTTTCGAGGGTCAGGCCGACTTCTTCAGCGATCACTTTGCCGCCGGTCAAGATGGCGATGTCTTCCAA
>CANBTZ010000032.1 GCA_947372495.1 Comamonadaceae bacterium
AGCACTTTGCGCAGAACTTTGTTGGGCCTGACTGCTGCGGCTTGCTTGCCTGTGGCCGCTTGGGCGCAGGCTTACCCAAGCAAACCCATCACCCTGCTCGTGCCCTTCCCACCGGGCGGCCCGACCGATCTGGTGGCGCGCGTGCTGGCCAAGAAAATGTCGGAGCAGATGGGCCAGTCCATCGTGATCGACAACAAGCCCGGCGCCAACGGCAACATTGCAGCGGTGGCCGCAGCCAAGGCCGCTGCCGACGGTTACACCGTGCTCTACAACACCTCGTCCATCACCTTGAGCCCAGCGCTCTACAAGAGCCTGGCCTACGACGTGCAGCGGGACCTCGCGCCCGTGGCGCTCACGGCCGTGGTGCCCCTGGCCTTGGTGGTCAACCCCGCCGTGCCTGCCAACAACGTGCGCGAGTTCATCGCCTACGCCAAAGCCAACCCCGGCAAGCTGTCCTATGGCTCGGCAGGCAATGGCAACGTGACGCACTTGGCGGCTTTTCAGCTGGTGCGCCATCACGATATCGACGCCACGCATGTGCCTTACCGTGGCAGCGCCCCGGCCGACGTGGACCTGGTCGCAGGGCAGATCCAGTTCATGACCGACACCATCAACTCGGTCATGCCTTTCGTGAAAGAAAAGCGCCTGAAATTGCTGGCGGTCACCACCAGCCAGCGCATGTCGCTCTTCCCCGAAGTGCCCACACTGGCCGAGACCGTGATGCCCGGTTTTGAGGCGGGCGCATGGCAGGGCATCATGGTGCCCGCCAACACACCCAAGGCGGTGGTGCAGCGGCTGAACGCCGAAATCAACAAGGCCCTGCAAAGCGCCGAGGTCAAGGAAAAACTGGCCCTGCAAGGCGCCGAACCGCTGGGTTCGAGCCCTGAGGAATACGGTGCCTACGTGAAGAAAGAGCTGGCCCGCTGGGCTGCGGTCGTCAAGGCCACGGGCGTGACGCTCGAATAACAAACCACGATGCCCAGCATCAGGAGACCCACCATGACCCCACGCCGACAAGTCATTCAATTACTCACCACCACCGCCCTGCTGGCCGCAACCCTGGGCGCAACGACGGTGCACGCCCAGACCACTGCATCGGCACCACAAGCGGCGGCTTTCCCCTCCAAGCCCTTGCGCTTTGTGGTGCCGTTCCCGCCGGGCAGCGGCACCGACACCTCGGCGCGTTACTTCGCCAAAAAGCTGACCGAGATGACGGGCCAGACCGTGGTGGTGGACAACAAGCCCGGTGCCAACGGCTTCATCGCCGTGCGTGCAGTGCAAAGCGCCCCAGCGGACGGCTACACCGTCTTTGTGGGCAGCAACTCCACTTTGGCGGTCAATGCCGCGCTGTTCAAGTCCTTGCCCTATGACCCGGTGGCCGACTTCGCGCCGCTGACCATGATGATGCGCGCCGCGTCGCTGCTCATCGTGCCGGCCCAGTCGGAGTACAAGACCGTGGCCGAACTGGTGGCGGCCGCCAAGGCCAAACCCGGGCAGTTCAACTTCGGTGCGGGCTCGGCCGGTTACCAGTTGATGGCCGAGGCCTTCAACGATGCGACGCGCATCCAAGCGATGCATGTGCCGTTCAAGGGCGCCAGCGAAGTCGTGTCTGCGGTGACCGCAGGCACGGTGCAGTTTGCCTTTGCCGAGATGACGAGCGCGCAAGAGATGGTCAAGGCGGGCAAGTTGCGCGCACTGGCTTTTGCGTCAGAGCAGCGCTCGCCCACACTGCCTGCAGTGCCCACCGCCACCGAAGCGGGTGTGCCGGGCTTCACTGCCTACACCTGGGTGGGGGCCATGGTGTCGGTCAAGACGCCCAAGGCCGAAACCGACAAGCTCGCCAGTTTGCTCACCGCCATCGAGCGCCTGCCCGAAACCCGTGAGTTTTATGAGCGCTTGGGTGCTGAGGTGATGAACGGGGGCCCCGAAGAAATGCGCACCTTCCAGGCGGCCGAGATCAAGCTCTGGAAACGCATCGCCGCCAGCGCCAAGGTGGAGCAGCAATGACGACTGCCAGCGCAGACACCCCCCCACGTGGCGCGCTCTCGCACATCCGCGTGCTCGACCTCTCGCGCGTGTTGGCGGGTCCGTGGGCCGCGCAAACTTTGGGCGACTTGGGGGCCGAGATCATCAAAGTCGAGCGCCCCGAAACGGGTGACGACACCCGCACTTGGGGCCCGCCTTACCTGAAAGACGCACAGGGCGAGCCCACGCGCGATGCGGCCTATTACCTGTGCACCAACCGCAACAAGAAGTCGATTGCCGTCGACTTGAGCAGCGCCGAAGGCCAGCAACTGGTGCGTGACTTGGCACTGCAATGCGATGTGCTCATTGAAAACTTCAAAGTGGGCAGCCTGCAGCAGTACGGCTTGGACTACGACACGCTGCACGCCATCCACCCTCGGCTGGTGTACTGCTCGGTGACGGGCTTTGGCCAGACGGGCCCTTATGCCCAGCGCGCAGGCTATGACTTTTTGATCCAGGGCATGGGCGGGCTCATGAGCATCACGGGCCAACCCGACGGCACGCCGGGCGCAGGCCCCATGAAGGTGGGTGTGGCGCTCACCGACATCTTGACGGGCCTGTACGCCAGCACCAGCATCCTGGCGGCCTTGCAGGCCCGCGAGGTGACGGGGCGCGGCCAGCACATCGACTTGGCTTTGCTCGACGTGGGGGTGGCGTGTCTCGCCAACCAGTCGATGAACTACCTGCACAGCGGCGTGGCCCCCCAACGCATGGGCAACGCCCACCCGAACACGGTGCCCTACCAGGACTTTCCGACAGCCGACGGCCACATGATTTTGGCCATGGGCAACGACGGGCAGTTCGCCCGTTTTTGCAAAACCGCCGGGCGACCCGAATGGGCAGGTGATGCGCGCTTTGTGACCAACGCTGGGCGTGTGCAAAACCGCGTGGCCCTGATCGAGTTGATGCGCGCACTGACCGTGACCCGCAGCACGCGCGAGTGGGTGGCCTTGCTCGAATCGGCAGGCGTGCCTTGCGGCCCCATCAACACCTTGGCCGATGTGTTTGAAGACCCGCAGGTCCAGGCCCGCGGCATGCAGATCCACATGGACCACGCCGCGCGCGACGATGTGGCCTTGGTGGCCAGTCCGATCCGCCTGTCGGACACGCCCGTGCAGTACCGCCTCGCGCCGCCGCTCTTGGGGCAGCACACCCGCGAGGTGCTGGGCGATATCTTGGCGCTGGACGAAAAGACCATGACAACTTTGTTTGAAAAAGGGGTGTTGGCATGAGCCAGCTGGATTCGTTGAACCCGTCGGCCATTCCTGCGCCAGACGAAGCCCTGCGCCAAGAGGTGCGGGCCTTTTTGCTAGAGGCCATGCGCGGCGTGCCCGCGCATGTGCGCGCCCGCTCCTGGTCGGGCTATGACCCGGCGTTCAGCCGCGAGCTGGGCCGCAGGGGCTGGCTGGGCATCACCTTCCCGCCAGCTTATGGCGGCGCTGGGCGCAGCGCGTTTGCGCGCTATGTGCTGGTCGAGGAGTTCTTGAACTTTGGCGCGCCCGTGGGTTCGCACTGGATCGCCGATCGCCAAAGCGGCCCTTTGCTGCTCAAGTACGGCACCGAAGCGCAAAAGCAGCGCTACCTGCCCGCGATCTGCCAGGGCGAGGCGTTCTTTTGCATCGGCATGAGCGAGCCTGGCTCGGGCTCCGACCTGGCCAGCGTGCGCACCCGTGCGGTGCCCAACGACGCGGGTTGGCTGCTGAACGGCCAGAAGATCTGGACCACCAACGCCCACAACTGCCATTACATGATCGCGCTGGTGCGCACCAGCGGTGAAGCGGGTGATCGCCAAAAAGGCTTGTCGCAAGTGATCGTGGACTTGTCCTTGCCCGGCGTCACCGTGCGGCCCATCGTCGATCAGTCGGGCGACAGCCATTTTTGCGAAGTCTTTTTTGACAACGTGCAGCTGGGGCCGGATGCCCTGGTGGGCGACGAAGGCGGCGGCTGGGACCAGGTCACGGCCGAGTTGGCGTTCGAGCGCAGCGGCCCCGAGCGTTTGTTCTCCAGCATCGCCTTGTTTGACGAGTGGCTGGCCTATGTGCGCACCCCCCAAGGCCGCACACCGCAGGCGCAGCGCCTGGCGGGCAAGATCCTGAGCCAGCTGGCGCCGCTGCGCGCCATGTCGGTGGCCATCACCGAAAAGCTCACGCGGGGCGAAAGCCCGGTGGTCGAAGCGGCCCTGGTCAAGGACCTGGGCACGGGCGTGGAGCAGCTGATCCCGGCGGCGATTGCCGACGACCTCTTCTCGCGCGACGCGGCCGATGTGCCCGCCGAGTTGCTCAACACACTCAACTACATCACGCAGGTCGCGCCCAGCTACTCGCTGCGTGGCGGCACCCGCGACATCCTGCGCGGCATGATCGCACGCGGCCTGGGCTTGCGCTGAAAAGGAAACACCATGGACGATCTTTTTTCCGATGCCGTCAAGGCGCTGCTCACCGACCACTGCACCCCTGCGGTGGTGCGCGCGATCGAAGCGGGGCAAGCCCACGCCCCTTTGTGGCAACAGCTCGAAGACTCGGGCTTTGTCGATGCGCTGGTGCCCGAATCTGCTGGCGGCGCGGGGCTGGCTTTGGCCGATGTGTACCCGGTGCTCGAGCTGTGCGGCAGCTTTGCCGTGCCCGTGCCTTTGGGCGAGACCTTGCTGGCCCGTGGCCTGATGGCCCATGCGGGCGTGCCGACGCCAAAGGGCGCTGTGGCCCTGGGCACAGGCCAGCTGCAAGCAGATGGCCGACTGCACTGCGCCCAAGTGCGCTGCGTCGCCAAGGCCGACTGGGTGCTGGTGTCGTGTGGCGGCGTGTGCCGCCTGCTGCCCGTGGCCACGGCCCACATGCAAGTGGCCGGGTTTTGCCTGGACGCGCAAATGAGCTGGCCCCAAGCGGCCTGGGACGCCGCACAGGCGGTGCCCGGTACGCACGACTTGGTGACACTGCAAGCGGCGCTGTACGCCGCCCAACTGGCTGGGGCGCTCATGGCGGTCTTCAGCCGCACGCTGCAGTACGCCAACGACCGCCAGCAGTTCGGCAAGCCGATTGGCAAGTTCCAGGCGATCCAGCACCAGCTGAGCGTGATGTCCGAGCACGCTTTTGCGGCGCGCATGGCCGCCCAACTGGGCTTGCGCACCGAGGGGGCGGTGCCCGACCGTTTGCGCGTGGCGATGGCCAAGGCCCGCACCAGCGAGGCGGCGCTCGAAGTCGCGGGGCTGAGCCATTCCATCCACGGCGCCATCGGGTTCACACGCGAGTTTGACCTGCAGCTGTACACCCGCAGGCTGCACGCCTGGCGGCAGGCGGCCGGGTCTGAGTCTTACTGGCACGACGTGATGGGCCAGGCCCTGCTGGACAGCCCCGAGCCTTTGAGCCTGGACCTGATCCGCACACTCACCGATGCGGTGGTTTGATATTTAAAACAGGAAACTTCATGAGCGCTTTTCTCAACATCACGCGTGAGGGCCACATCGCCATCCTCACCATGAGCCAGCCCGAGACCCGCAATGCCCTCACCGGCAACACGGCGGTCGAGGAGTTTGTGCAGGCCTGTGCCGACATTGGCAAGGACACCAGCATCCGTGCGGTGATCCTGACGGCCGAAGGACCGGTCTTCAGCTCGGGCGGCAACGTCAAGGACATGTTGCGTTACCAGACGCAGCAACTTAAACCCGACGTGATCCGCGAGGAGTACCGCAATGGCATCCAGCGCCTGCCCAAGGCGCTTTACAACCTCGACGTGCCCGTGATCGCCGCCATCAACGGCCCGGCCATTGGCGCGGGGCTCGACTTGACCTGCATGTGTGACATCCGCATCGCGTCGGACAAAGCCACCTTTGCCGAGAGTTTCGTCAAAGTGGGCATCGTGCCTGGCGACGGCGGCGCTTGGCTGCTGCCGCGCGCGGTGGGTGCGTCCAAAGCGGCCGAGATGGCCTTCACGGGTGAAGCCTTGACGGCCGAGCAGGCGTTGGCTTGCGGGCTGGTCTCACGCGTCGTGGCGCCTGAGCAGTTGCTGCCCGAGGCGCTGGCCCTGGCGCGCAAAATCGCAGCCAACCCTGGCGCGGTGCTGCGCATGACCAAGCGTCTGCTGCGCGAGGGTGAGCGCAGCTCGCTCGAGTCTTTGCTCGAGTTGTCAGCGGGCTACCAAGCCATCGCGCACATGACCACCGACCACCACGAGGCGGTGAACGCGTTCATCGCAAAGCGCCCGCCGAAGTTTTCGGCCTGATGCAAGGCCAGTGGGAAGCCGCGGACGGTGTCCGCAGCGCTGCACTCAAGCCGCGGGCCTGAGCCTGCTGAGCCAAAGTCGCAGGCTCATGTTCGATTGCTGAGACTGGATCCACGCTGCAGCGATCAGCAGCGTGGTGCCATGCAAGTACAGCAGCATCAAGGGCAGTGAAATGCGCCCGTCGGACACCCAACGCTGGCCGAAGTTGATCATGTTGTAGTAAATGATGAAGACCAAAATGGCTTTGGCCAAGTGGTAGCTTCGGGCCGCTCTGGGGTTGACCGTGGACAGGGCAATGGCCAGCAGCACCAGGTTCAGCGCGCACAGGCCTTGCCCGATCCGCCATGACAGCTCACCCGCACGCGGCGGGGTTGGCTGCCCGATCAATTCCAGCGTGCTGACGGTGTAGTTGGGTGGGTTCAGTGCGGCGGCGACGGCACTGTCATTGATCAACAATTCGTAGCGCTCGAAAGTGGTCAGCCGCGTCTCATTCGTTTTGGCGTTGGTGGAGACTTGTTGCCCGTGCTCGAGGGTCAAGTAGCGCTCGTCTTTGATGTGTTCCACATGGCCCTGTTTGGCCGAGGTGACCACGTTCCAGTCGCCGTCGCTGCGAGACACAAACACATTGGTGCCCGAGACATTGCTGGCACTGTCTTTGTCGATGAAAAAGACGCCCGTGCCCCCTGAGAACTCCAGAAATTTGCCGGGAGCGACGCGCTCAATGTCATTGCGGGATTCGAATTTCAGTTTGAGGTCCTGGATTTGCTTGTTGCTCCACGGCCAAACCACCAAGGCCGCAAAAAAGATGCAGAGCAAAACGGGCCAGGCGAACCGAAGCACAGGCACACCAAACGAAGAAAGGCCCCGCCCGCTGGTGAACCAAATCACCATTTCGCTGTCGCTGTACATGCGTGACAAAGTCGAAATGATGGCCAGAAACAGGCTCAAGGTGAGCAGTGTGGCCGAGTAACCCAGTGCCGTCAGCCCCATGACCAAAATGACATCCGATGGGTTGATGCTCCCGCGGCTGGCTTGCCCGAGGGTCTGGATCAACATGTTGGACATCACCACCGTCAAGAGCACCACCAAAGTGGTCACGAACGATTGGGACAACTCCTTGCGCACCGAAGAGTGAAAAACCACATCAAACCCATGAACGTTGAAGGCCGCGTGCCCAGCGCTCAGGGCTGGGCAGTGCGTGCAGAAAGACAACCGGGTCTTTCACGCGCCATTGTCTCATTCGCTGCGGTCGCAGATCGGCCAGCACGCCACAGCCACCAAGCCTGACCTTTGTAGACCACTTGCCAAGGGGTCGAGGCAAAAGGCATTGGGTAATCAGCCGGGGTGACCAGCCAGTTTTTGCCATCGGCCGGGGTGTGCTCCAAAGTGGAAACAGCTTGCAGCGCCTGCCCTGCAATGGCGTCGAAATCGGCACCATCGACAAACGTGCGTCGCCAGTCGTCGGAAACGTTCTGACGCACATCATCCCAGTCTTGAACCACCACCAGGGCCTGCTGCAAATTGGCCTCGAAGGGCAGGTCGTAGGGGTAGCCACCCGCCACATGGACGCGGTCACCGCTTTGCATCAGACAGCGCAAGGCCTGCGTGGTGTCGAGGCTGGCATCTTGCAAGCTGTTGTAGCGCGCCAAGAAGTTGCCCCCCACAGCCAGTGCAAAGCTCAAACTGCACACGCCATAAAACCAGATCTTGGCCGAAGGCTTGTGGGCAGTGAGCCGGTCCCAGCTGCGCGCCGCCAAGACGGCTGCGGGCACGATGACCGGCAGGATATAACCGGCCAGTTTGGAGGTCGTCAGAGAAAAGAAGGCCAAGATCACCAGCAACCAGACCCACAGCAGCACGGCCCAGCGGTCGGTCTGTCGGGTGCCTGTGTTCCCTTGCTTGAGCAAAGCGCGTGCGCTGCCCCCCAGACCCCAAAGCAAGACCAATATCCACGGACCCAAGAAGATGCCGATCACCGGCAGGTAAAACCACCAAGGTTGTGCATTGTTGAAGTGCGAGCCGGTGAATCTGGAGAAGTGCTGGCCGATGATGAAGTAGTCGAGGAAGCCTGCAAATTCGCTTTGCACCCACAGCATCCAGGGCAGCGCCACCGCGCAAAACAGCAGCAAGCCCGTGAGCCAAGGCCAGCGCAGCAACTGGCGGATTTGGCCTGTGACCAGCAGCCACACCACAATGACCAGGCCAGGCAAGACGGCGCCGATCAAGCCCTTGCTCAACACACCCATGCCGCAGGCCACAAAGCCCAGCCGAGCCAACCAGGCGTCGGGCCGATCCGCGGGCTCAAAGGACAGGGCAAAAAAGCCAATCGCAACAGCGATCCATGTGGCCACCAAAAAGTCGTGGTTGATGTACTGACCGCCGATCAAAAAGCCCACGCTGGTGCCCAGCACCCAAGTGACGCGGCGTGAAAACAATTCGCCATGAACTTTTCTGACACCCAGGTGCAGGCACACCAGCAAGAGCAAGGCGTGTGAGGCGATGACGAAACGAGCCGCCCACACACTGACCCCGGCAAAGCGAAACACTTCGGCTTGCAGCCAATAAAGCAGTGGGGGTTTGTGAAAGAAGGGAATGCCGTTGAGGCGAGGGACAAGCCAGTCGCCAGACACCAGCATCCAGCGGCCAATGTCGGCATAGCGTCCTTCGTCTGGCAAGGACAGCGGCCTGATGCAGGCCAGGACCAGCAGCGTCAGCCAAATGGCTGCAATGGTCAGCCAAGACCGTTTTGTCTCTGTCATCGGTTTGGCGGTGTCATAAAAATTGAATACTTGATTTTATTCGATATTGTTTTCGGCACAGGACATGGCGAGTGCCAAAGCCGGCACTGAAAAACAGGCGCAAACCGGGTAACAACACCCTTGTGAAGTGGGCGCAAGTCCATTAATGTGATGCGTTCCTTCACCTGTTCACTTCAACCACCATGCACGCCATTCGACTTCTTGCAGTCCTTGTCACCCTCACATTGTCATCGCAGGCGTTTGCGCAAGGGCGCTTGCCGACGATTCCGCCAGAGCAGTACACGCCTGAGCAAAAGCAGGCGGTGCAGGATTTTGAAACCGTGAGAAAGGCCGCACTGCGCGGTCCGTTTCAGCCCCTGCTGCACAGCCCGCAGGTGATGACGCTGATGCGCTCCACAGGCGACTACCTGCGCTACAAGTCAGCCATTGGCACCACCTTGAGCGAGCTGGTGATTCTGGTGGTGGCGCGTGAATGGACGCAGGACTACGAGTGGATGGTGCACCAGCCCATCGCGGTGGAGGTGGGCATCAAGGCGTCCATCACCGAAGCCATCGCCCAAGGGCGCCGCCCTCAGGGCATGAGCGATGACGAAGAAATCGTCTACGACTTCTCGACCGAGTTGCACAAAAACAAGCACGTGTCGGACTACACCTATGCCCGCGCAGAAAAACGCTTTGGCAAGCAAGGTGTGGTGGACCTGACGGCCATCAACGCGTACTACACCTCACTGGCCATGCAGATGAACGCGGCCGAATACCAGGTGCCCAAAGACGCCAAGCGCTTGCAGCGTTTCCCACGCTGATGCCCCGCTGAGGCTCAATTGCGGACTTGAGCCTCAGTGGATCGACGCCAGGAACTGCCGCAGTTCCGGCGTTTGTGGGTTCGAGAACAAGGCCTCGGGTGCGCCTTGCTCGTGCACCAAACCTTGGTGCATGAAGATCACGCGGTCACTCACCTTGCGGGCAAAGTTCATCTCGTGCGTGACCATCAAGAGCGTCATGCCCTCTTGCGCCAGCGACTCCACCACGGCCAGCACTTCGCCCACCAGCTCGGGGTCGAGCGCCGAGGTGATTTCGTCGCACAGCAAGATGCCCGGTGACATGGCCAGCGCGCGGGCAATCGCCACGCGCTGCTGCTGACCGCCCGAAAGCTGATCTGGAAAAGCATCGAATTTCTCGGCCAGACCCACGCGGGCCAAAAGGCGGCGCGCTGCGGCTTCGGTCTCGGCGGCAGGCAGCTGCTTGACCAGACCGGGCGCGAGTTGGATGTTCTTGCCCACCGTCAGGTGCGGGAACAGGTTGAACGATTGGAAGATCATGCCCACTTGCTGGCGCAGGGTGCGCATCGCGCTAGGGTCTGAGTAAACCAGTGCTAGGCCTTGCACAGTCAGGCTGCCGTGCTGGAAGGTCTCCAGCCCGTTGATGCAACGCAGCAGCGTGCTTTTGCCCGAACCGCTTTTGCCGATGATGGCGATCACCTCACCCGGTTGCACTTGCAGGTCGATGCCTTTGAGGACTTCGTTGTTGCCGTAGGACTTGCGCAGCCCCGTGATGGCGACGGCGGCGGTAGATGCGTTAGCGTTGGACATGGAATTTGCCTTCGAGAGAGCGTGCATACAGGCTGATCGGATAGCAGATCAGGAAATACAAAACAGCCACACAGCTGTAGACCACAAACGGTTTGAAGGTGGCGTTGGTGATCATGGTGCCCGCCTTGGTCAGCTCGACAAAACCAATGACCGAAGCCAAGGCCGTGCCTTTGACCACTTGCACCAAAAAGCCCACGGTGGGCGCGACCGCAATGCGTGCGGCCTGCGGAAAGATGACGTAGCGCAGTTGCTCGCCAAAGTTCAGCGCCAGGCTTTGCGCCGCTTCCCACTGGCCTTTGCCAATGGATTTGACACAGCCGTGCCAGATCTCGGTGAGGAAGGCGCTGCTGTACAACGTCAAGGCCACGGCCGCTGCCGTCCAGGCCGAGGTCTCCACGCCCAGCATGGCCATGCCGAAATAAGCCAAGAACAACTGCATCAGCAAAGGCGTGCCCTGAAAGACCTGCACATACAGCGCCACGGCTTGTTGCAGGGTGCGGTTGGGTGTGGTGCGTGCCACGAGCAAGGCCAAGCCCACCAGGCCGCCGCCCACAAAGGCGATCAAAGACAAAACAATCGTCCAGCGCGCGGCCAGCAAGAGGTTGCTGACGATGTCCCAGAGAGAAAATTCAACCACGGCGGCCTCCGAACAAGAAGCGTTGGCCGAACCAGTTCAGCGTGGCGCGGGTGGCGATCGACAGCAACAGGTAAATGGCGGTGGCGACGATGAAGGCTTCAAAGGCGCGGAAGTTGCGGCTCTGGATCAGGTTGGCGGCAAAGCTCAACTCTTCGGTCGAGATTTGTCCGCACACCGCCGAGCCCAACATCACGATGATGATCTGGCTGACCAGCGCAGGCCACACGCGCTGCAGTGCAGGCGGCAGCACCACATGGATGAAGGTCTGCATGCGCGAGAGCGCCAGGCTCATGGCCGCTTCGATCTGCCCTGCCGGCGTGGTCTGGATGCCCGCCCGCACGATCTCGGCCGAATAGGCCCCGAGGTTGATCACCATGGCAATGACCGAAGACCACTCGGGGCTCAGGCGCACACCCATGGCCGGCAAGCCAAAGAAAAGGAAAAAGAGCTGAACGATGAAAGGCGTGTTGCGGATCAGCTCCACATAGGCGGCCACACCAGGGCGGCTCCAGCTCGGCCCCTGGGTGCGCACCCAAGCGCAGCCAATGCCCAGCAGCACGCCCAGCACCGCAGACACGGCCGTGAGGCCCAGCGTCCACGCCACACCTTTGACCAGCAAAGGCCACTCGGTCAAAACCGCCGCAAAGTCCAGCTCAATCGCCATGGCGTCAGCCTTTCAAGTGCTTATTCAGGCAACTGGCCAGCAGGGCGGCCCAGCCACTTTTGCGCCATCTTGTCGATGTCGCCCGACTTTTTGGCCTCGGCAATGATGGCGTTGACCTTGGTGCGCAGCGCGTCTTCGCCCTTACCCACACCGATGAAGTTGGGGCTGTCTTTGAGCAGCAACTTGTATTCGGTGTTGAGCTGGGGGTTCTTTTGCATCATCACGCCCGCGACCGACACGCCCGTGGCCAGCAATTGGGTTTGGCCTGCAACGAAAGCCGAGACCGTGGCGTTGTTGTCTTCAAAGCGCTTGATCTCTGTGCCAGCCGGGGCCACCTTGGTCAATTCCTGGTCTTCCAACGCGCCACGGGTGGCCGCCACGGTTTTGCCGGCCAGATCGGCCATCGATTTCACATTGATGCTTTTGGGGCCATAAATGCCCTGGAAGAAAGGCGAATAGGCCGATGTGAAGTCGATGACTTTTTCGCGCTCAGCGTTTTTGCCCAAAGTGGAGATGACCAGGTCGGCCTTTTTGGTTTGCAGGTAAGCGATGCGGTTGGCGCTGGTCACGGGCATCAACTCGATCTTCACGCCCATCTTGGCGGCAATGAAATTGGCCATGTCGATGTCCAGGCCTTGGGGCTTGAGGTCGATGCCGACAAAGCCGTAAGGCGGGAAGTCGGTTGGGATGGCGATCTTGATCAGCTTGGCTTTCTGGATGTGGTCCAGGGCATCTTGTGCATGGCTGGCTCCGGCCAAACTCAACAAGCTGGCCGCAATGGCCGTGGACAAGACAAGGCGTTTCGAGAGTTTCATAACAAGGCTCCTAGGTAAGTGGAAGGTGAGGTGGATGAAGAGGCAGAGCGTGCCGAGCGCAAGGTGGCTTTCTTGCCCACCACGCTGGTTGAACTCATGGGGGCCAAGGCCAGTCGCAGCTCGGCCAGCGGGTCGGCAGGCAACGCATTGATCTGCAAAGCCGATTGCACCTGGCCAATGTGCTGAGCCATCAGTTGCTCGGCGGTTTCTTTGTCGCCCCGCTCGAGGGCTTGCACGATCTCGATGTGTTCCTGGCAGGACTTCACCGCGTCGTGGCTCGACTGGTAGAGCATGGCGATCAGCGTGGTGCGTGCGGTGAAGTCGCGCAGCGTGTCGGCCAGCAGCTGATTGCCCAGGCACTCGGCCAGGCACACATGAAAGTCGCCGAGCAAAAAGCTGCGGCGGCCCACGTCGTCTTGTTTGAGCGCGGTTTTCTCTTGCTGGATGTGTTGCTTCAGGCGCTTGAGCGTGGTCTTGTCCATGGCCCCGGCGCTGCGGATGAGGCCGGTCTCGATCACCCGGCGCGCTTCAAAAGCCTCGCGGGCTTCGGTCTTGGAGGGTTGCACCACAAACCAGCCCCGGCGCGAGCTGACCTGCACGATGCCGCGTGCGGTCAGTTGCATCAGTGCCTCGCGCACCAGCGTCCGGCTGCAATCGAACAGCATCGACAAAGCCTGCTCGCCCAGGCGTGCGCCGGGCATCAGCTTTTGGGCCAGGATCGCTTCCACGATCCGGTTGGCAATGTCTTTGGAGTTCACGGGACTGCTATTCCTTTGCCTGAACATCTAGCGAATACCGTGCCACTTGTTTTGGCATCTTGTATGCAAGATTGGTGCATCATAGGCGTGCACAAACAGCCAGCGACTCATGGATTTCCCTGCCTTGGTGCGTTCGCTTGCTACGCCTCGCACCAAAATCAGACGCTGGGAAGGCGGCTGACTGCATCAACGCTTGCTTGGGAGGCTGCTGGTCTCGCGCCTGGCTTGCTTCACGGGACTGTTGAGCTGGCACACGCCTTGCTGTGTTTCATGGTCGCCACTAACATCTATTTGTATAGACAGCAAGTTGGTGCAATTCCCGATGGTTTTTGGGGCCGAGGGGCAGATCATGCACAGAGCTGGTGCCAATTGCAGAGAAGATGTTGTTTTCTGAAATGCATCGGCCTTTGCTTTGGCCTCATCCTGTATATACAGGTGAAGTCGGTTGTCGGTGGCGGCTTTTGCCTGCCTTTCAGTGCCCTGTCGGGTTGCTGAATGGACGGGCTTGATCAACAAACAGGAGTTCCTTCATGCGCAAGTCAAACGTCAAATTCGCATCGCTGCTTTTGGCCGGTGCGGTCACGGCCACAGTGGCATTTCAAACCCAAGCCCAAGAGGTCAAGCTGGCGCTGGGCATGTCCGGTTGGACCGGTTTCGCCCCGCTCACGCTGGCAGACAAAGCCGGCTTGTTCAAGAAACATGGGCTCGAAGTCGAGCTGAAAATGATTCCCCAGAAAGACCGCCACCTGGCCCTGGCCTCCAACGCGGTGCAGTGCGCCGCCACCACAGTGGAAACCCATGTGGCCTGGAACACCAACGGCGTGCCCATCGTGCAGATCTTTCAGATGGACAAGTCGTATGGCGCTGACGGCATCGCCGTGCGCGGCAACGTCAGCAACTTTGCCGACCTCAAGGGCAAGACCATCGGGGTGGACGCACCGGGCACCGCGCCTTACTTTGGTCTGGCCTGGATGCTCAGCAAAAACGGCATGAGCCTCAAAGACGTCAAGCTGACCACCTTGTCGCCACAGGCAGCGGCGCAGTCATTTGTGGCGGGGCAAATTGACGCGGCCATGACTTACGAGCCTTATCTGTCCACCGTGCGCGGCAACCCGCAAGCGGGCAAGATCTTGGCCACCACGCTCGACTACCCCATGGTCATGGACACCGTGGGTTGCTCGCCAGACTGGCTCAAGGCCAATCCCAAGGCCGCGCAAAGCCTGGCCAACGCTTACTTTGACGCTTTAGAGATGATCAAGGCCGACCCGGCCAAGTCCAACGAGATCATGGGTGCAGCCGTCAAGCAAACGGGCGAGGCTTTTGCCAAGTCATCGGCCTTCCTGCGCTGGCAAGACAAGGCGGCCAACCAGAAGTTTTTTGCGGGTGAACTGCAAGCTTTCATGAAAGACTCGGCCGCCATCTTGCTCGAAGCCGGTGTGATCCGCAAAGCACCGACCGACTTCTCGGTCATGTTCAACACCAGCTTCATCAAGTAAATCGATGACCACCGCACACCCGACTTCGGCCTCTGTCCACACGGTGCGGCCACGCCGCCGCGCACTGGCCCCACTGGAGCCGGTGCGTGCGCAGTCGCGGTGGTTGCTGGGCATCGCTTTTTTCATCCTGTTTTTTGGGGTCTGGGCGTTTTTCACGCTGGGCGGCTATGTCTCGCCCACCTTTTTGGCCAGTCCCGTCACCATGGTGCAAGAGGCCCTGCTCTTGTTCACTGAATTCAACTTCAGCCACGACATCGCCATGACGATTTGGCGTGTGCTGGCGGGCTTCATTTTGGCCACCTTGATCGCCGTGCCGCTGGGCATCGCCATGGGCGCGCACAAAGGGGTCGAGGCTTTCCTCGAACCCTTTGTGTCCTTTTGCCGTTACCTGCCCGCCTCAGCCTTCATCCCCTTGTTGATCTTGTGGGCGGGCATTGGCGAGTTGCAAAAAGTGCTGGTGATTTTCATCGGCTCGGTGTTCCAGATCGTGCTGATGGTGGCGGTGTGTGTGGGCGCGGCGCGGCGCGATTTGGTCGAAGCCGCCTACACCTTGGGCGCCAATCCGGCGGGCATCGTCAAGCGCGTCTTGATCCCCGGCGCAGCGCCCGAGATCGCAGAGATCTTGCGTTTGGTCTTGGGCTGGGCCTGGACCTATGTGATCGTGGCCGAGCTGATTGGTTCATCTTCGGGCATTGGCCACATGATCACCGACAGCCAGGCGCTCTTGAACACGGGCCAAATCATCTTCGGCATCATCGTCATCGGCCTCATTGGCCTGGTGTCTGACTTCGCCTTCAAGGCGCTCAACCGCCGTTTGTTTGCCTGGAGTTCACTGTGAGCAGCCAACTGTCCATTCAAGGCGTCTCACGCGTCTTCACCTCGCCCCAAGGCTTGGCCACGCAGGCCCTCACGCCCGTGGATTTTGAAGTGCGCGAAAACGATTTCGTCACCATCCTCGGCCCCTCGGGTTGCGGTAAATCCACCTTGCTGCGCATCGTGGCGGGGCTGGACCAGCCCACCACCGGCCAGGTCCTGCTGGACGGCCAACCGGTGCAAGGTCCGGGCGCCGACCGGGGCATGGTGTTTCAGAGCTACACGCTGTTTCCGTGGCTGACCATTGAGCAAAACATCCGCTTTGGCCTGCGCGAGCGCGGCATGCCCGAGCGCGACCAAAAAGAGCGGGCCGATTACTTCATTGCCAAAGTCGGCTTGCGCGGTTTTGAGCAGCACTTTCCCAAGCAGCTGTCGGGCGGTATGCAGCAGCGCACCGCGATTGCACGCGCCTTGGCCAACGACCCCAAAATTTTGTTGCTCGACGAGCCCTTTGGCGCCTTGGACAACCAGACTCGGGTGCTGATGCAAGAGCTGCTCCTGGGCATTTGGGAATCCGCCCAAAAAACCGTGCTGTTCGTCACGCACGACATCGATGAAGCCATCTTCATGGCCAACCGCGTGGCGGTGTTCAGCGCGCGGCCCGGCCGCATCAAGACCGAGTTGGCGGTGGATTTTCCGCACCCTCGGCATTACACGATCAAGACCTCGCCGGAGTTCATGGCCCTCAAAGCGCGCTTGACCGAAGAGATCCGCGCCGAGTCCATGGCCACCGATGTGCATTGATCGCCTGACTTTGCCAACTCTGAACACGCTGCCATGACCCGCCTGCTTGCCCCACGCAATCGCGCTGTTCATGCGCCACGCCCAGTGACGGGTGAAGGCGTGGCCTTGTTCCAGCAGATCAAAGACCACATTGCTCGCCAGATCCAGGACGGCACGCTGCGCGCAGGTGACCGCCTGCCGTCTGAGCACGAACTGGTGGCGCAGTTTGGCATCTCGCGCATGACCGTCAACCGGGCGCTTCGAGAACTTGTTGCTCAAGGGCGCATCGTGCGCGTGGCAGGTGTGGGCAGTTTTGTGGCCGAAAAAAAACCGCAATCCACTTTGCTGCAGATCGTCAACCTGGCCAGCGAGATTCGCCAACGCGGCCACGACTACGCCTGCGAAATGCTGGTGGTCGAACGTGTCGCAGCCACCCTCGAAGTGGCAGCGGCTTTGAATGTGCGCACGGGCGAATCGGTGTTCCATTCGGTGTGCGTGCACCTGGAAGACGGCGTGCCCATCCAGCT
>CANBTZ010000033.1 GCA_947372495.1 Comamonadaceae bacterium
GCCGCTGGACAAGTACCTCTCTCTGCTCGACATGCTCAACCCGATGAACCGGCTGTGGAGCGACGGGCGCTGGAACAAGCTGACGGTGGCGCATGGCTGCTACTGGAAGAAGTGCAGCTTCTGCGACGTGAGCCTGGACTACATCGCCCGCTACGACGCGGCGACGGCCGAGACGCTGGTGGACCGCATCGAAGCCATCGTCGCCGAGACGGGGCAGACCGGCTTCCACTTCGTCGATGAGGCCGCGCCGCCCAAGGCATTGAAGACGCTCGCTGCCGAGCTGCAGCGCCGCGACGTGCAGATCTCGTGGTGGGGCAACATCCGCTTCGAGAAGACCTTCACGCCCGAGCTGTGCCAGGAGCTGGCGGACAGTGGCTGCATCGCGATGTCGGGCGGGCTTGAAGTCGCTTCAGACCGCTTGCTTGCCCTGATGAAAAAAGGCGTCTCGGTCGAGCAGGTGGCGCAAGTGACCAAAGGCTTTGCCGATGCGGGCGTGCTGGTGCACGCCTACCTGATGTACGGCTTTCCGACGCAGACCGTGCAAGACACCGTGGACGCGCTCGAATACGTGCGTCAGCTGTTTGAAAACGGCTGCATCCACAGCGGCTTTTTCCACCGCTTTGTCTGCACGGTGCACTCACCCGTGGGCCAAAACCCCGAGGCCTACGGCGTGACGCTCTTGCCCCTGCCCGAAGGCACGTTTGCCAAAAACGATGTGGGCTTTGTCGACCCGACGCCCATGCCCCCGGGCGTGGACCACGACCTGCTGGGCCAAGGCCTGAAAAAAGCCATCTACAACTTCATGCACGGCGTGGGCGTAGAAAACGATGTGCGCCAGTGGTTTGAGCTGCCCAAGGGGCAGTGCCCCAAAACCACGGTGGCACGCCACCAAATCGCCAAAGCCCTGGACTGACGCAGCAAGCGCCTGTTTTTTAGGCATCGCTCGCCCAGTCAACAGGCATGCGGACTTCAAGGCTTGTCCAAGGTGTTATCCACAGCTTGGCGCACAGCCGCTGGGGGTAACCCGTATGAACACTTCGGCACTCAGCGGCTGACCGCCATGAGTGCGGCAAAGCCCACAAACACGCCACCGGTCAGGCGGTTGAAGGTTTTGAGCACCTCTGGCCGCTGCAAATAAAGCGAGAGCTTGTGACCGCTCACCGCGTAAATGCCGTACCAAGCCACCTCGATCACGGCGAAGGTGCTCAGCAAAATCCCAAACTGCGGCAAAGCGGGCGACCCGGGCTGGATGAACTGAGGAAAAAACGCCGCAGCAAACACGATGGCCTTGGGGTTGCTGGCGGCCACGGCCAGCCCCTCGCGGTACAAGGACCCGCCCCTGCTCTGGGCTGCAGCGTCTGTCATGGCTTCACCCGCATGCGCGCCTTGGGTGGGTGCAATCCAAAGCCTGTAGCCCAAATAAGCCAGGTAGGCCGCGCCCATGTAGCGCAAAGCATCAAACAGCGTGGGTGAGGTGTGCAGCACCGCCCCCAGCCCTGCGGCCGACAGGCTCATCATGGTCAGCAAGGCGCTCATGCACCCGGCCATGGTCATGACCGCCTTGCGCCAGCCAAAACGCGCACCGTGGCTCATCACCAGCAGCATGTTGGGCCCCGGCGTGGCCGAGACGACAAAAGTCATGCCCACGAACAACCACCATGTGTGCCCACCCATACCGCACCCGTTCCCTGAATTGTTTGAATTGGGCTGCATTGTCGCCCAGCCACCTGCATCACCAAGGAATGTGCTGCCCCAGATGGTCGACAAACTGCGCCCTGCCCGTTGGCTCCAGTGCGTCAAGCACCGCCAGCAGGCGCTGCGCAGACACCGCGGGGTCCATGGCATCGTCACCGACAAAAGGCTGGCTCAAGGCCGAGCGCACGGTGCCGGGTTGCAAGGCAGCCACCACGGCCAGCGGACGTTGGCGCGCCAGTTCGATGGCGGCCGTTTGCATGAGTTGATTGAGCGCGGCTTTGGCGGCGCGGTAGCCATACCAGCCGCCTTTGCGGTTGTCTTCGATGCTGCCCACACGCGCTGAGAGCTTGGCCCAGATGACGCGCTCGCCGCGTGCCAGCTGCAGGCTCAGTTGCTGCAACAAAATGGCAGGCCCCACCGCATTGACCTGCAAGCTGTGCAGCAGCCGTGCGGCATCCAGTTCGGGCAAGCGCTTTTCAGGGCCTTGGCCACCCAGCGTGAGGGCCCCGGTGGCGTCCACCACCAGCTGCCAGGGCCCTTGCAGCTGCGCAGCCAGTGCCGTCAGGGTGGCCGCATCGCTGAGGTCCCAGTCGCAAGGCTGCCCACGCGAGACGGCTTGCACCTCAGCGCATCGCGGGTCGGTCTTCAAGGCCTGCACAAACGCCTGCCCGAGTGCCCCGCTGGCGCCAATCACCAAGGCACGGTAGCCATTTCGCAAACTGTGCATGCCCGCAAACACCGCCTGGGTCACGGCTTGCCCCCTGCGTCGTACACGCAACGAAAGCCGATGTAGACCACATAAACATCGGCCGGTTTCCACGCCTGCACATCGGCCTTCATCTGGCCAGCCGGATACCACCAGGAGCCGCCCAGCGTTTGGCGTTCGTTGCCCCGGGCATCTGAGGCCCACTCCCACACATTCGCCCCCATGTCGTGCAGGCCGTTGACCCCGGCCCGGGTCTGCGTCACGGGGGCCGCGCGTGGCCAAGGGTCGGGGTCGCTGGTGTTGGCCCCTTGCGGGCTCTCGCCCGTGGGCCAGGGGTAGGTCTTGCCACGAACCCAAGGCGCAGGTGGGGCCGCACGCAGCTCTGTGAAAGCGGCAGCACGCCACTCGGCCGCGGTGGGCAATCGCCCCCCGACCCAACGGCAATACGCTGTCGCTTCTGCGTGCGTGAGGTGCACCACGGGTAACTGGGCCGACGCAGGCTCGCCATCGGGTTGCCGCCAAGTCCAACCTGCGCGGCGCTGCCAGCCCCCCACATATTCAAACCCGCCGCCTTCCAGCTCGGCGCGGGTGCGCACGCCCGTGGCCTGCACGTAACGCTCGAACTGGCCGATGGTCACCTCGGTGCGATCGAACTGCAAGCCACCCAGCCCTTCGAGCGCCACACGCTCGCCAATCTGTGCCTGTGCAAGCCCGGTGCTCAGCCAGAGCAAAGCGCACACCTTGACCAAGGCCCATGTCATTGGGAGGCATCCTGTTCACGCGTCCAACGCCTGGCCAAGCGCTGCAGTCCGGGGCGCAGGGGCAAAAAAGCGCGGTAACTCAACTCCAGCAACCAAGACAGCGGTGGCCAAGCGAACACCCAACCCAGCACACGCCAGCCGGGCAAGGCCCGCCACAAACTGGCAAAAGCGGCGCCACCGCTGAGCAAACGGCCGCTCGCCTCGCGCACATGGAAACGCCGCATGGCCGCATCACACGAAAGCCCCTGCCCCAAGGGCTGCCCGGCACTGACATCCACCCATTGCAGGGCTTGGCTGGCTGGCAGCCGACGATACAAAGCGATTTCGCGGCGGCACAAGGGGCAGCTGCCATCAAAGTAAACCGTGAGTTCAGGCGAGTTCATGTGGTGTGCTCAATGCAGGCTGAAAGCGTCCATCGACAAAGAGGTGTAAATCACCTCGTGGCTGATGTAGTCAGGCTGTGGACCGCCTGCCTGACCCCAGCTTGCCGCGCCCAAGGCAAAGTAGATTGTGCGAAAGTGCTCGTCCGTAGGGTGAGCCCGCTCGGCGTGGGGTGCTGTGCGGCGGTAGTCCAGCATGGCCGCCAGATCGCCCAGGCGCAGGGTGCCCTCGACCCAGCCGCAAAACGCCGACACATAAGGCTCGGTCGGGCCTTCTTCTCGGCGCAACTCGAACAGGTTGTGCGTCATGCTGCCCGAGCCCATCAGCAAGATGCCCTCCTCACGCAAGGGGGCCAGGGCTTGCCCGATGGCGTAAATGTCAGCCGTGGTCCCGTGGGCCGGCAAAGACAACTGCACCACCGGCACCTGCGCCAAAGGGGCCATGTACCGCAAGGGCACCCAGGCGCCATGGTCAAACGGCCGCTCAGGGTCAGCGCCTGCGGGCAGGCCCGCTGCACTGAGCAGATCCAGCATCCTGTGGGCCAGCGCCGGGTCACCCGGCGCGGGGTACTGCAGTTCGTACAAAGCCGACGGAAAGCCGCCAAAGTCGTGCCAGGTCGGCGGCTGCGGCTGCGTCATCACGCCGATGCCACGGGTCATCCAGTGCGGCGACATCACCACGATGCCGCGCAGGCGCTCGGCAGGCGCATGGGCCTGCATCCAGGCCTGTAAGGCCGGGCCGGTGCTGCCCGGGTTCAGGGCGAACATGGGCGAGCCATGCGAGACAAACAACACCGGCAAACGATCGGCCATGGCTCAGGCCTCGGTGCCCTGCAGGCTTTGCGCCGCGATTTGGCGCAATGCCTGCTCAAACACCTCGGCCGGCTGGCCGCCCGAGATCAGGTGGCGGTCGTTGATGATGACCGCAGGCACCGAGTGGATGCCCGCCTGCTGGTAGTAACGTTCTTGAGCGCGCACCTCGTCGGCAAAGGCCTGGCTGGCCAGCACCTCGCGGGCAGCTTGCACGGGCAGGCCCGCGTCCTGCACCGCCTGCAGCAGCACGGCATCGTCTTCGATGCATTCGGCGCGGCCCTGGTAGGACGCCAGCAGGGCTTTCTTGAGCGCGCGCTGCAGGTCCGCGCCCTGCCCCGCCGCCCAGTGCAGCAGGCGGTGGGCGTTGAAGGTGTTGTAGACGCGGCCACGGCCGCCGGGTGCGAAAGCAAAGCCCACTTCGGCGCCGCGCTGACGGATGTTCTCGCGCATCAGCGCCTGCTGCTCGGGGGTGGAGCCGTATTTTTCGGTGATGTGCTCGGTCAGGTCCTGCCCGCCCGCAGGCATGTGGGGGTTGAGCTCAAAGGGCTGGAAATGCAGATCGGCTTGGACGTCGCCCTGCAGACGGTCCAGGGCTTTTTCAAGGGCGTAAAGCCCGACTGCACACCAGGGGCAGGCAATGTCGGAGACGAAATCGATTTTGAGGGTGGTGGTCATGGTGGCGGCTGTTCAGGCAAAAGGTCAACAGCCGCCATCTTGCCGCAAATGACCGACAATGGCGGCTCAGGCCCACAAGTCCTTGCACATCACCATGAAAATCCTGACCCTCAACGGCATCAACCTCAACATGTTCGGCAAACGCGATCCCGCGCAGTACGGCACCGTCACCCTGGCCGAAATAGACGCCCAGCTCGTGGCGCTGGGCCAAGAACTCGGTGCCGAAGTCGAGTGCTTTCAGACCAACATCGAAGGCGAAATGGCCGAACGCATCCACCGCGCCCACACCGACGGCACCCAAGCGGTGCTGATCAACGCTGGGGCATGGACGCATTACAGCTACGGCATCCGCGACGCGCTGGCCATCCTCCATTGCCCCATCATCGAAGTGCACATGTCCAACATCCACGCCCGTGAGGAGTTCCGCCATCACTCCGTGATCGCACCGATCGCCAAAGGTCAGATCGCTGGATTCGGGGCGGACAGCTACCTGCTGGGTCTGCGGGCGGCCGTTTCAGCCATTCGTGGCTGAGTGATTTAAGAGCCCCGCCCTCGGGGCGATGGGTGGTGGTCAGCACAAGCCGTTTCGCGGCGGGGGCGCCGCTCCCACGCCAAGCACAGCCCCTGCACCGCCAGCCAAGCCTACAAAGGCAATACTTTCAACAACGCTGCGTTGAAAGCCTCCGCCGCTTCGTAAATCACCCAATGCCCCGCCCCTGGCACGGTGTGCCATTGGCCCCAGTTCGGGGCCAAGTGCGCCATCGCCTCGCGCACTTCGGGCAATCGGTGGGTGTACAGCGCATCGTGCTCGCCGTAAATGGCGCTGATGCGCGCTGTGATGCGTGGCAAAGCCTGGGCGACGATGGGGGTCGATGACAGCCTGCGGCGCGGCATGCGGTCGCGCTGCACATTGGCGCGGTGCACATCCAGCGCCAGCGCGTCCAGACTTTCGGGGTGCTTGAGCATCAAGGCCATCAGGTTATGGCGGTGCACAGCGTCTTGCGCCTCGGGCGTGGGCAAATGCCGCCAGCCCTTGAGCGGCACGCGCTCAGGCGCTGTCAGGCCCATGCCGGGCGCGCCCACCAGCACCAGGGCCTGGGCGTCGTCGGGGTATTGCGCCAGCCACAGCGCCCCAGTCATGCCGCCGAACGAAAACCCCACGATCTGCACCGGGCCATGCGGGGCCAGTTGCTGCAAGCCAGCATGCAGGTGCGCGGGCAAGTCGGGCACATCGGTGCAGCCGGGCGGCAGATCCGAGTCGCCAAAGCCCGGCAAATCGGGCACCAGCACGCGCCAGCCTGCATCCCGCAGGGGCGCAATGCAACGCACCCAGTGCGTCCAGCTGCCGCTGCCGCCGTGCAAAAGCACCAGCGTCGGTCGGTCTGAGTCGCCCCAGCTGTGCCAGACCAGCTGCACGCCGTCCAGCGAGGTGACGCAACGCTGGCCATCGGCCAAGGTTGTCGCCATTGCAGGCGGCAAAAATGCAGGCAAAGAAATGGGCAAAGATATGGGCGAAAAAATGGGCGTGCTTGTCATGTATTCACCGGGGCTGCAGGATGGTGGTGACGCCAGACTTTCCAGGTCGCGGCCACGGCCACCAGGCTGGTGAGCACCGAGGCCCAGAAGACCGAAGCCAGACCCCAGCGCTCGCTGAGCAAGCCGCCCAGCAAGCCACCGATGACGCCAGAAAACCCATAGGCCAGCACCGTGAAGAGCGCCTGCCCACGACCACGCAAACGCCCCGGAAAGTGGTGCGACAACAAAGCAATGCAAGCCGTGTGGTGGGCCGCAAACGTCAGCGCGTGCAAGGCCTGCGCCAGCACCAGCACCCAGAGCACATCGGCCCAGGCAGCCGTGAGCAGCATGCGCAGCGCCATGACCGCCGAGCACAAAAGCATCCAGCCCGTGAGCGGCAACAAGTGCAGCCAGCGCGACTGCCAGAAAAACCAGGCGATCTCCACCACCACCGACACCGCCCACATGACCCCAATCAAGGTCTTGCCGTAACCCAGCGAATCAAGGTAGAGCGAAAAGAACACGTAGATGCCGATGTGCGAGAGCACATGGAAAAACGCACTGGCAAAAAACCAGCGCACCGCAGGCTGGGCCAACACGCTGCGCACGGGCACCGACACCTGCTCTGCGTGACCCGGCTCCTTTTGGTCGGGCAAGGCCATCGCACTCACCAACACCGCCAGCAAACTCACAATGGTCATGGTCGGGAACTGCTGCATGCCAAAGGCCTCGAACCAGGCCCCCGCCACAAACACTGTGACCAGAAAACCGATCGAACCCCACAGGCGCACGCGGCCGTAGCGCTTGGTGTCAAAGGCCCCACCCTGGCTGACCAAGTGCGCCATGGCCGCTTCGCTCATGGGCATCATGGCGCTGGTGTGGGTGAACATGACCAACAGCACCACGCCCAGCCACACAGGCGTGAGCTGCAGCCACAGCAGGCAAGCCGACGCCAGCGCCACAGCGGCGCCCAGGCGCATCAGGCGCACGCGCTCGCCCGTGTGGTCACTCAGCCAACCCCAGATGTAGGGGGCAAATAGGCGCGTTGCAGCCTGCACAGAAGTCAACAAGCTGATGGCCACCAGCCCCAGGCCCATGTCCTTGAGCCAGAGCGGCAGGTAAGGGTTGAAGAAACCGATGTGCGCGAAATAGCTGGCCGACAACGCCGCGAACGGGAATAACGCCCGGCGGGTTTGCGGCATCAGGGTTTGATGGCCGCGATCGGGGCCAGCGCGTGCACCACATCACCGCACTGCGCACGGTGCTGCAAGGCATGCTCCATCACCACCAAGGCCAGCATGGCCTCGGCAATCGGCGTGGCGCGGATGCCCACACAAGGGTCGTGGCGGCCCTTGGTGATGACCTCGGTCGTTTGGCCTTCCGAGTCGATGGAGTCGCGCGCAATCAAAATCGAGCTGGTGGGCTTGATGGCGATCGACACCTCGATGTCCTGCCCGGTGCTGATGCCGCCCAGCACACCGCCCGCGTTGTTGCCCACAAAGCCTTCGGGCGTGAGCGAGTCGCCCGCGGTGCTGCCCTTTTGCGTGACGCAGCCAAAGCCTGCGCCAATCTCCTCACCCTTGACCGCGTTGATGCCCATCATGGCAAAGGCGATGTCGGCGTCAATCTTGTCAAACAGTGGCTGGCCCAAACCCACGGGCACGCCTTGGGCCACCACGCGCAAGCGCGCACCGCACGAGTCGCCCGACTTGCGCAGCGCGTTCATGTAGTCCTCAAGCGCCGACACATCGGCCACCGGGGCAAAAAACGGGTTGTTCGGCACATGGTCCCAACTCTCGAAGCCAATGGGCACGTCGCCAATCTGCGTCATGCAACCCACAAAGGTGGTGCCGAACTGCTCCTTGAGCCACTTCTTGGCCACCGCACCTGCCGCCACCATGGGGGCCGTGAGGCGCGCCGAAGAACGGCCACCGCCGCGCGGGTCGCGGATGCCGTACTTGCGCCAGTAGGTGTAGTCGGCATGGCCCGGACGGAAGGTCTGCAGGATGTCGCCGTAGTCCTTGCTGCGCTGGTCGGTGTTCTGAATGAGCAGGCAGATCGGGGTGCCGGTGGTTTGACCCTGGTACACGCCCGAGATGATCTGCACCGCATCGGGTTCGTTGCGTTGGGTGACGAATTTGCTGGTGCCGGGGCGGCGGCGGTCCAGATCGGGCTGAATGTCGGCTTCAGACAGCGCCATGCCCGGGGGGCAGCCGTCGATCACGCAGCCAATGGCCGGGCCGTGGGATTCACCAAAGTTGGTGACCGAAAAAAGTTGTCCGAAGGTATTGCCGCTCATGGGAAGGGATTATCCCAGAGGCTTGCCGCAGCATGCACGCTGTCAGACCCGCAACAGACATGATGGTGCTTCGCACTCTGCTGCACCTGACTTCTCACCGGCCCGTGCAGAGGCCTTTGATCGGCACCTTGCCTGCCTTGACTTCCACAACAAGCCAATTCGACCAAATATTCACACTAGGGAATTCCCTGATATCACGTTTTAGACATATACGTTTAATTAATAGTGCAAGAGCGCAGATCTGTGAACCCATGGCTAAAGCCTTTGAGACATCGAACATGCGAAGGAGATGCAATGGTCATGAAAGCCACATCAATAACGCCCGATGAAGGCGGAAAGTCAGAGTCAATCCGGGTGGTGACCAGCAATTGGCTGCAAAGTGATCCTCGTCCACCAGCTCAAACCTTCAACTGAGTTCGGGATATCACCGCCGCTTGCACACACTTCTGTACCTTTTAACTCTAGGAGAATGTCATGCATCATCATTTGCATCCTGCAAATTTCTCAGCCCGCTATTACAACTCCGATCCGCCGCCAGCTATCAAGCCCGTTCATTTTTCTGCTAACACCATATTTGCTGATGGCACAGGGCAAGCATCTACAGAGCGCATTCAATTTAATGTCAACCGACCTAGCACGGGCGGTGCTGTGTTTCTTGATCCTGCCAATCCAGAAGGCGTTGTTGAACTTAGCATCACAAGCGATCATGTCTTTTTAGATGGCTGGGCGGTTGTGATGCAAGACGGATCGGCAACCTACACCCCTGGTCATGCACCGCACGACATTGACCGATGCGTTAGCGTATCTACGGTAATGGAAAGCAATAAAAAATTGACCTTTTATGTTCACCACATGGGTGACTTGGATGGCAATGTCACCATGACTTTTTTTGTTCGCTACAAAGCGGCTGTTTGATGATGGAAAGGATTCAAAATGAAAATCAGTTTTCGGCAAGGGCTTGCGGTGGCTGTGTCTTCGCTACTTTTGTTTTCTAGCGCTGGGGCTTGGGCAGTTTGCGATACCGAACTAGCAGCTCATGCTAGTGATCCGAGCTACAGCACTCAATTTCAAAATTATCTAAAAAAAACAACATGAATACCTGCTAACTGTGTCGGAAAGAGGAGTATGGTCTGATCAGTATTTTGGGCAATCTGACCATAAAGGAGACCCAAACAACTATTCCGCCGCTGAACGATTGGCATATGTAAATGATCGCTTAAAAACCGCCCAATTGGTTGGTGAACGTAATTGGCACATGTACGCCCTCTGCATGATCAATAGCAAAAGCGCCAACAACGCACGCACTGCGCAACAGCAAGTACAAGTCCAACAACAGTCCCAGCAAGCTCAGCAAGCCGCCCAACAGCAATCAACTCAAGCCCAACAGGCAGCCCAACAAAGTCAAGCGCTGGCCACTCAAAACCAAGCCCGTGCTGACCAATCCCGACAGGGCAAGCGCAGACGGCATGAGCCTGAGAATGAGGCCAGCCAGTGCATTCAACCCGACTTTGGTGGCTTGTATGGCGGCATGAAAAACACCTGCAATTTCAAAGTTTGGTACACCTACTGCGGCTACCGGCCCAAAGAAAACTCGTGGCTCGCGGGCATGAACTGTGAAAAACAAAAGTTCGGTTCCGACTCAGTGGGGCCAGGTCGCACCAGCGCTGCCCATACGCATAACGTTGAAATGCTGTATTGGATTGCCTGCAAAGAACCCGCATGGACGGTTGATACCGAGTTCGTGCCAGGGCAAGGCATACAGGGTCGCTGCCACACGGTTGGAGGTAACTGACATGCACCATAAATTTCACAACAGGCGTATTGAAATGTCCACATCCCACAACACCATTTATGGCCAAGTTATTGCGTATGACATTCACGGCAATCGCGGCTATCACATCGATAAGGAGAGCCTAGCCACCTCCTTTTTATTAACTTTCAGTCTTGAACATACTGACGAAACAGGAAAAGCAGGAAAAAAATCCAAGAAGTCGCTACCCGACTTATGCATTACGTACAGGCTAAGTGCTCCAAGTGATATGGAGCAGCAGCCCTTCGTTTTGAATGCAGCCAAAGTGCTTTTGGATTCGTACTTCAATGGGCGCGTGGTGTCGTTTCAACCGTCCCTTACTCAAAGTTTGCCGTATGTAGAGGCATCAACGGTTCAATAGGCCCAAGCCGCTAAGGACGTACCATGAAGAAGAAATTGTTGTTGGTGCTGATCGCTGTCACCAGTTGGGGGGCTTGGGGACAGGTGTCATTCCAAACTTTTAAAACAGAAACTGGCTGCAAAATTTTTTCGACATCAAAAATTGACCTTCCTCCTTATAAATGGACGGGTAGTTGTGAAGATGGGTTTGCAAGTGGGGTCGGTGTTTACAGTTTCGGGCTGACAAGTACTGAGAGTGATGGTTTGGCATACATCAAAAGCCTGCGGCTCAACGGAAAAGAAAGTGGCGTGAGATGGTATGTGTATCAAGCGAAAATGCTCAATAACAACCCATCAGATCCCCAGATCATTATTGCGATTTCCGTTGATGGCCAGGTAGGGCCACGAAAAAGGTTTTCGACCGACATAACCCTAGATCGGGCACTTCTATCTGCAAATGCACTGTTTGATGAAGCGCTCCAACAAAATTTACCCTCAATGAGCAGGGATCAATTTTTGTCTGACATAAAGCGTTGGCACCAAAACCCCATGCAGTTTGCAACAAACGCTGGTGGTGACAGTGGGGCCAACACCCCGGCTCGATCAACCCAACCTGACGACCCCAAAGTCTTTGGTCGCAGCGCACGAGGGGGGTAACACGATGAGCATGTTCAAACCGATCAAGTTCAGTGCATGGGTGTCACTGTGGCTGATGCTGGGATTGGCACACATGGCGCAGGCACAGGAGGTGTGCACGCTCCAAAGCCCAGGTGGGCAGCGGTCTTGTACGCTTTCTCCGCCATTTATCTCTGGCGAGTGGAATGACGGCAAAGGTGGCGTCGATCCCGACGGCGGGTCATGCAAAAAGTTCAAGAACGTGACCTATGTTGGGGACTGCATCAATGGCGTGTTGGATGGATTGGTTTTATTGAAACGTCCTTTTGACGCCAAGGCCGGTAACACGGGTGGGTCGCAATACATTTTGCAAATAGATTCAGGCACTGTTCGGTTCCCGATTGCGGAGTACAGCGTCAACGGCTTTGAGGTGATTCGCGCGTATGACCGCACTGGTTGCTTGCTTCTCTTTTTTCGGGGTAAAGCGGCCACTTCTACTGACCCGGAATGCGGCACCATCAAAGCCAAATTTGGAGAAAGCATTGCCTCGTACGAGACATGGAAGGCCGTTCGCAGTGGCACTTTCAGAAGGAACGATCTTCAGTGGAATAAAGAACAGGCAAACGAAAGCAGCACAGCGCCAGCAAGCCCTGAGGTGAAAGGGCGTGACGACCCCAAAGTATTGGGTCGCAGTGCACGAGGTGGGTAACGCGATGATCTATTCAAAAGAGTCTGCCATGCACACAGAACAATACTCACACACGGCCTTTGGCGTGCGTCGCCGCATCGTGGCTTTGGCATGGCTGATCGCGATCAGTACAGGCCTGTGGGCGCAAACCCCATCCATTGACAGCGCCTCGCCAGCAAGCACGTCCCAAGCAGCGGCGTTTCACTACATCAACATCGACACGGGCCGCACTCAAGGGCTGTTCACCAAAGAGCCGGTTTACCAACGCGCCATCATGCTGGCCAAGCCCACGCCCGACAGTGACACGGCCTTGCTGTTTTTCAGGGGATGGCCGGGCATTTGGCGTTACAACGAAAAGACCGACGCCAGCCGCACCAGCCCACGCGGGCAGTTGATGCGCGATGTTTACGCCAAAGCGGGCATCACCTTCGTGAGTGTGGATTGCCCCACCGACGAGTGGGGGGCCGAGGTGCGGCCAGGTGTTGTGGTCTCAGGCCCACCACCGGGCTGTTTGGACAATTACCGCCAATCACCACAACATGCCGACGATGTGCGCCAAGTCATGCAGGTGCTGCGCCAGGAGCATGGCATTCGGCATTTTTATATCTACGGTCACAGCTTCGGCACCATCAGCTCACGTTGGCTGGCCAAGCATTTGGACAAGGAGATCGCAGGGGCCATCCACTCGGCCTCAATCAATGGCCCCAACCTTCGTGCTGGTTACAGCGTCAGTGGTTTTAATTACGCCAGTTTGACCGCACCACAACTGCACATTCACCACGAAAACGATGCCTGTAGGAGCAACCCCTATGCCGCTGTCAAAGCCTATGCAGGCGACAAGCTGGTCACTGTGCGTGGTGGCTTGGCCCAAGGTGATCCGTGTGGCGGTGGGCATTTGCACAGCTTTGAAGGGCGCGATGCCGAGGTGGCGCAAGTCATTGCGGACTGGGTATTGCGCCGCAAGCTTGACCCTGTGGTTGGGCAATGACAAATTGACTTAGGAATCGACATGCATCCCTCAACTCCATTCTCTCGCCCTCGCTGGCTCTGCTCTGCCGCAAACACGGCCATGCTGCTTGCAACATGTCTTGTCCTTCAAGCGGGCGCACAAACCACAACACCCGCCAGCACCTTCCCAGTGGAAGCTCAAGCGCTGAGCCCCCAAGCCTTGCAAGAACGGCTGACAGGCAAAAGGTTCACCTCGCGCTACGCCAATGGCATGACGGCAACGCTTCAATACGGCACAGACCAGACGCTTCAGCTGGAGATGTCCTCGGGTCTTTCTGCAAAGGGCACTTGGCGTGTTGAAGGCTCGCAAATTTGCTTTCAATTCGCAGTGGGCGTGCCGTCTGGTTGTGGCGAGTCCAAAGCCACAGCGACACAGCTTTTCTTGCGCCGCTACACCAACCAAGAAGTGGTTCAGTTGGATGTGTTACCTGCAGGTACACCCACCACTTCAACAACACGCCCCCGTTTACGCCCCGCTTTTCATGCCGTGCCCGCTGACAGGCCTGACGTGACCATGAATATCGCCTTACTGGAGCCGTCCCAACCCGTCACGCGGGCGCTGTTGGTGGTACCCGGCACACCCGGCAGTGAGGGCCGCATCATCATTCAAAACGCCATGGACGTTTACAACGGTAAGTTGCAATATCTGGCCCAGAATGCAGATGTGTTTGACCAAGCTGGCATTGCCTTGGTGGCCATGGGTTGCCCGACCGATCAGTGGGCGTTATTTGGAGGAAAGTGTGATGATGATTACCGCAGCTCGCCACAGTATGTGAGCGATGCATCCAAAGTGATGGCTTTTTTACGCAGCCAATACGGTGTGCAGGAATTCTGGATCTTTGGCCACAGTTCGGGCGGCATTTCGTCGCGCTGGCTGGCCCTGAAGATGCCTGATCAGCTCAAAGGGGCGATCCACTCTTCAGCCATGAATGGCACAGCGGGTAATTTGGCCCGCACCATGCTGAACTTTGACATGGGCGCGGTTCAGATTCCGATGCTGCACATCGCCCACGAGCAGGATCAATGCCCCAGCACGCTGTATGCGCCTGTCACGCGCTATGCGAAAGACAATTTGGTCACGGTGCGCGGTGGCGGGCAGTCAGGCCCGGTGTGCGGAGGAAGCAACCGCCATTCGTTCGAAGGCCGTCAAAGAGGGGTTTCACGCGCCATCGTGCAGTGGATCAACACGGGCAAGGTGCAGCCTGTGGTGGACTCGGACGAGTGATTCACTCAGAGACAGCTCCACAGCCAGCGCAAAGACTCACAACTTGACGTCTTCGCCCTCAGAGGCCGAGCCATCGGGCCAATCGCGGATGTAGGCCTTGAGCATCTTGTTTTCAAAGTTCTGCGCGTCCACCACGGCCTTGGCCACGTCATAGAAGCTGATCACGCCCATGAGCATGCTGCCCTCGACCACCGGCATGTAGCGGGCATGGCTTTCGAGCATCATGCGGCGAACGTCGTCGATCTCGGTGTCGGGCGTGCAGGTCAGCGGCTGGGCGTCCATCGCTTGGGCAACCAAGGTGTCGCCGACCTGACCGCCGTTGCCCACAATCTTCAAAATGACCTCTCGGAAGGTCAACATGCCGCTGACCACCCCTTTGGCCATCACCACCAATGAGCCCAAGTCTTTTTCGGCCATGAAGCCGATGGCGTCCGCCAGCGGTTGATCAGGTTGCGCGGTATACAAGGTGTTGCCCTTGACGCGGAGGATGTCGCTGACTTTCATGTTCTTGTCTCCTGAGGGTCGTTCCGTAGGGAAGTGGACTTGAATATAGCCCACAATCTCTTGCAAGAACAGCGCTTGGCGCTTGCCCAAAATTTTTTGAGTTGGAGAAACGCCATGTCCGGATACGCTGACCCTGGCTTTGACACCCTGGCACTGCACGCCGGGGCCGCACCCGACCCCACCACCGGGGCCCGCGGTGTGCCGATCCACATGACCACCTCGTTCGTCTTCGAGTCGAGCGACCAGGCCGCTGCCCTCTTCAATCTTGAGCGCGCTGGCCACGTCTACAGCCGCATCAGCAACCCCACCAACGCGGTGCTGGAACAACGCATCTCGGCGCTCGAAGGCGGCATCGGCGCCATCACCACCGCCAGCGGCCAGGCCGCCTTGCACCTGGCCGTCGCGACACTGATGGGAGCGGGCAGCCACATCGTGGCCTCCACGGCGCTGTATGGCGGCTCGCAAAACCTGCTGCACTACACCCTGCGGCGCTTTGGCATCGAGACCACCTTCGTGAAGCCCGGCGACATCGACGCCTGGCGCGCCGCCGTGCAGCCCAACACCAAACTCTTTTTTGGCGAGACCGTGGGCAACCCGGGGCTCGATGTATTGGACATCCCCACCGTCAGCCAGATCGCGCACGAAGCGGGTGTCCCCTTGCTGGTGGACTCCACCCTCACCTCGCCCTGGTTGATCAAACCCTTTGACCACGGGGCGGACCTGGTCTACCACTCGGCCACCAAGTTCCTGTCGGGCCACGGCACCGTGATTGGCGGCTTGCTGGTCGACGGCGGCAGCTTTGACTGGGAGCGCTCGGGCAAATTCAAGGAACTGACCGAGGCCTACGAGGGCTTTCACAACATGGTCTTCAGTGAAGAGAGCACCGTCGGTGCCTTTTTGCTGCGCGCCCGCCGCGAAGGCCTGCGTGACTTTGGCGCGTGTCTCAGCCCACACAGCGCCTGGTTGATCCTGCAAGGCATCGAAACCTTGCCGCTGCGCATGGCTCGCCACATGGAGAACACCGCCAAGGTGGTCGAGTTTCTGGCCAGTCACCCGCTGGTCAGTCGCGTGGGCCACCCGATGCTGGAGAGCCACCCCAGCCACCAGCTCGCGCAAAAGCTGCTGCCGCGTGGGGCGGGCTCGGTCTTCAGTTTCGACATCGCGGGCCACCGTGCACAAGGCAAAGCCTTCATCGAGGCGCTGAAGGTCTTCAGCCACCTGGCCAATGTGGGCGACGCCAAGAGCCTGGTGATCCACCCGGCCAGCACCACGCACTTTCGCATGGACGACGCCTCGCTGGCCGCGGCCGGCATCGGCCCGGGCACGATCCGCCTGTCGATCGGCCTGGAAGACCCGGCCGACCTGATCGATGACCTGAAAAAAGCCCTGAAAGCTGCGGAGAAAGCAGCATGAAAATCCACGCCAACCAGCAAGACATTTACGCCTACACGGGCGGCAAAGACTTCAACCCCGCCCAGCCCACCGTGGTGTTCATCCACGGCGTGCTCAACGACCACAGCGTCTGGATTTTGCAAAGCCGCTACCTGGCCAACCACGGCTGGAATGTGCTGGCGCTGGACCTGCCAGGTCACTGCCGCAGCGGCGGCGCACCGGCCAACACGGTGGAAGAAGCCGCCGACTGGGTGATCGCCCTGCTGGATGCGGCCGGTGTGGAAAAGGCCGCACTGGTAGGCCACAGCTTGGGCTCGCTGGTGGCGCTGGAAGCCGCCGCCCGCGCGCCATCGCGCATCAGCCAACTGGTGCTGGTGGGCTGCGCCTACCCGATGCAGGTGTCACCGGTGCTGATTGAGGCCTCGCTCAACGATCCCGTCAAGGCACTGGAGATGGTGAATGTGTTTTCGCGCTCCACCCTGGCACCACCCCCCTCGGCGCTGGGCCCGGGCACCTGGATTTTTGG
>CANBTZ010000034.1 GCA_947372495.1 Comamonadaceae bacterium
AAAGCCGACCGCAAAGCCGGCTTGCTGCCCGGCGACGAAGGCTACGAAGCTGAGCCCGAAGAAGCCGATGGTGCGGCTGCAGTCAGCCCCGACGCCCAAGCCCCCGCCGCCTGAGGCCGAAGAAGGCGCTCTGCCAGCGCCTTGGCCTCCAACATTCAAGCCGTTTCTTCCAGCAAAGCTTGCGCACCCACATGCATGGCTTGCATGCTGTGGCCTTGCAGCGTCAGCACCTTGGCTTGGTCGAACTGCACAAAATTGCGACGCGTTGAACTTTCGTAACCCGGGTCGTAATGCCCGTGCAGCAGATCGGCCACGACCTGCGCGATCTGGCCTGCATGGATCTGAGCCTGCCAGCCTTGCACCACCGCACGGCCTTTGAGGTCAACCAGCCGCTCCAAGCGATCACAAAAGAACGCCGGATCGTTGGTGAAGTAGTCGTAATCCTCCAGCAGCAGCTGAACCCGTCCTTCAAGCGGCAAATCCAGTCGCACGCACGCGCTTTGGCGCATGGCTTGGATCAGGGCATCGGGCACGGCAAGGTTGCCCACTTTCTTGCTTTCGGCTTCCACATACACGGGGCGGTCGGCCTGCAAGTGGCGCAGCGTTTGCCACAGGGTGGTTTCAAAAGCTTTTTGGGTGGGTTGTGGTTGCCCCGGGATGGCCCCCAGCACCGAGCTGCGGTGGCTGGCCAAGGCTTCGAGGTCCAGCACTTGCGCGCCTTGCGCGGCCAAGGCCTGCAGCAAGCGGGTTTTGCCTGAACCCGTCGGGCCGCACAACACCCGAAACTGCAGGCGCTGCACTTGCAGCGGAATATCACTCACCACCGCTGCGCGAAACGCCTTGTAGCCGCCTTCGATCAAATGCACCTTGAAGCCGATCTGACCCAAAATCAGCGCCAAGGAGTTGCTGCGCTTGCCACCGCGCCAGCAATACACCAGCGGCTGCCACTTTTTGGGCTTGTCCATCACATGCGCCAAGATGTGGCGCGAGATGTTTTGCGCTACAAGGGCTGCGCCGATCTTCTGAGCTTCAAAGGGGCTCACTTGCTTGTAAAGCGTGCCCACCTTGATGCGCTCTTCGTTGTTGAGGGAAGGCCAATTTTCTGAGCCTGGCAAACGGTCTTCGGTGTATTCACCTTCAGAGCGTGCATCCAGTACGGCATCGAAACTGTCGTACCGGGCCATGACCTCTTGGGCCGAAATCACATGAAGGCTCATTTCAACTGCTTTTTCAATTCAGGCCACACATGGGCCAGCATGCGCGGCTGAGCCGCAGCATTGGGGTGAATGCGATCCGACTGAAACCATTTCAGCGGGTCAGGGTCGTCACCGACACCTTGGAGAAAGAAGGGCACCAAGGCGCAATGGGTCTTTTGCGCCACCTGCGCATAAACCTGCGCAAACTGTCGTCCCATTTCCGCGCCATAGTTGGGGGGCATTTGCATGCCCAGCAGCAGCACCCGTGCGCCGCTGGCCTGAGCTGCCCGAACCATTTGCTCCAGATTATCGTGCGTCATGGGCACCGCCAAACCGCGCAAAGCGTCGTTGCCGCCCAGTTCGATCACCACCAGGCTCGGCTGGTGCTGCTTGAGCAAGGCCGGCAGACGCGATCGGCCGCCTGAGGTGGTTTCGCCGCTGATGCTGGCGTTGACCAAACTGACTTGGGGCATGTCCTGCGCCAGCTTTTGCTGCAACAAACTGACCCAACCTGCGCCGCGCGGCAAACCGTATTCGGCACTGAGCGAGTCTCCCAGCACCAACACCTTGCGGTCGACTGCTCCGGCCCACGCAGCAGCTGAAGCAAGCCCCCAGCCAGCCAAGGCCAGTGCGCTCGCGGTAAAGTGGCGACGTTTCAACAAAGGTGAGTGCATGCCTGAATCCATTTTGGCCGTCAGCAAAGTCTGTAAAAGCGTCGAAGACGCCAGCGGCACACTCTCCATTTTGCGCGATGTCGATTTCACCTTGCAGGCTGGGCAAACCGCGGCCATCGTGGGCGCATCGGGGTCGGGCAAAAGCACCTTGCTGGCCATCCTGGCAGGCCTGGACACCCCCAGCGCTGGCCAAGTGGTGTTGGCTGGCCAAAACCTGTTTGCCTTGAACGAAGACCAGCGTGCTGCCCTGCGGGCCGCGCATGTGGGCTTTGTGTTCCAGAGCTTTCAGCTCATGCCCAATCTGACGGCCCTTGAAAACGTGATGCTGCCGCTGGAGCTGGCCGACCGCTCTGACGCCAGGGCATTGGCCACCGCCATGCTCCAGCGCGTGGGCTTGGGTGAACGCCTCAAGCACTTGCCCAAAGTCTTGTCAGGCGGCGAACAGCAACGCGTGGCGTTGGCCCGCGCCTTTGTCGTCAAACCGGCGCTGCTGCTGGCCGACGAGCCCACAGGCAGCTTGGACCACGCCACGGGCGAGGCCATCATGGACCTGATGTTCAGCCTCAACCGGGAGCAGGGCACAACCCTGGTGCTGGTCACGCACGACCGCGCACTGGCCAGCCGCTGCGAGCGATGCCTCACCATCCAAGCGGGCACTTTGTCAGAAGCTTGATTTCTGTTTTTCTGCAGCAACGATAATCGGGGCATGTCATCCCCAAAAGTGCTGTTCGGCTTTCATGCCGTGGGCGTGCGCCTCAAAGTTGCGCCCCAATCCATCGTCGAGGTTTACTTCGAAGTCTCGCGCCGCGACGCCCGCATGCGCCAGTTCATTGACCGCTGCAAAGAGGCTGGTGTTCGCCTGATCGAGTCCGACGGCCTGCGCCTGGCCAAACTGGCGGGCAGCCACGGCCACCAAGGCGTGGCCGCGCTGGTACAGCACATGGAGCCGGCCCACTCGCTGGACGACCTGCTGGACAGCATTTCCGAGCCGCCCTTGCTGCTGGTGCTCGACGGCATCACCGATCCGCACAACTTGGGCGCTTGCCTGCGTGTGGCCGATGGCGCCGGCGCTCACGCGGTGATCGCCCCGAAAGACCATGCCGCAGGCATCAACGCCACGGTGGCCAAGGTGGCCAGCGGCGCGGCCGAAACCATGCCGTATTTCATGGTCACCAATTTGGCGCGCACCTTGGGCGAACTCAAGGAGCGCAACATCTGGATCATCGGCACCAGCGGCGATGCCCCCAAAACCATTTACCAGGTTGAGATGAAAGGCCCCACCGCCTTGGTGCTGGGCGCTGAAGGCCCGGGCATGCGCCAGCTGACCCGCAAGACCTGCGACGAACTCGTCAGCATCCCCATGAAGGGTGCGGTTGAAAGTTTGAACGTGTCGGTGGCCAGCGGTGTGTGTTTGTACGAAGCGCTGCGCCAGCGCGGCTGATGGTTCAGGAGACCCCCATGAAAAGCCTCATTCCTTTGACTCTGGCGTTGGTGCTGAGTGCCTGCACGCAAGAGCAGCAAAACAAGATCAGCCGCGACATCCAGAACTGGACCGGCACCAACGGCGTGATGGAGGTTTACGCTGGCGACAAGCTGGTGCGCCGCTTCCTGAAGGTGGACAAAGTCAGCACGGCCTTGGGCACCGATGACAAGACGCCACGCGCTTACCGCTACGGCTATGGTGTCCTCGACGAGAACCTGAACATGCAGGTCGACCCGGGCGAGAAAAAAGTCTATTTCGAAGTCAGCGATTTCTCGAACACGGTGTTCTTCGAAAACCCACGCTGAGCCATGCCCATCACCCTGAACTTTGCGTCACTGCAAATGTCGCCTGAATTCCTTCAGTCGATCTTGTTGGCGCTGTTTTTGGGGTCGCTGGTGGGCATTGAACGCCAATGGCACCGCCGCTTGGTGGACCTCAAAACCAATGCCTTGGTGGCCATGGGGGCTTGCCTGTTTTTGTTGTTGTCGCGCACGCCGCAAGGTTTTGTCGACCCCATCCGCATGGCGGCCCAAATCGTGGTGGGTGTGGGATTCATCGGCGGCGGCATTTTGTTTCGCGATGGAGGGCAGACCAAGGGGCTCAACACGGCCGCCACTTTGTGGTGTTCTGCTGCTGTGGGCGCCCTGTGCGGCCTCGACCGCTGGGTTGACGCCAGCGTGGCCGCCATCACCATCGTGCTGGCCAACACGGTTTTGCGCCAACTGGCCCAGTACCTCAATCTGCAAATGGGCATCAACGACCACCTGACTGACAGCGTGCAATTTCAGTGGGTGTGTCTGGCCAGCGATGCGGCTGCCGTGCAGCGCAAAGCGAATGCCTTGTATGCCGACGGCCAATGGAAACTGCGCGAGTTGGGTCAAGAAGCCCTTGATGAAAAGCATGTGCGATTGACGGTTGTCGCTTTCGCAGAGCACGGCGAATACGACACTGCCGCGCAGTCGATTCAGCAAGCCATGAGCACGCTGCCTGTGGTCAATTTTTCATGGCGAAAACTTTGACGCTGAACTGAACTCGGCTTATCAAGCTGTTCAAACCCAGCCCAGCGCGCCCACAAGCGCGCCAGCCCCAATCAACCAAAGCATGTGCAGCTTGGTGCGCCACACGAGCACGGTGGTGACCAAAGTCAACAGGTAAAGCGGCCAGTCTTTGGCCGGTTCGTCGTGGCTCAGCGTCAACAGCCAAGATGTGGCCAACAACAAAGCAATCACGATCGGTGCCATGCCCGACTTGAACGCCCGAATGCCGATCTTGTCGCGGTGCCGGTGCGCCCAGCGCGTGGCCGTGTAGGTGAGGATGGAGGAGGGCAGCATGATGCCCAGCATTGGCACCAACACGCCCAGGCTGGTCAACAAAAAAGTGTTCCACAGACTGCCCTCGGCCCCCAGGCCTGCGGCGGTGTTCATGCCCACGTTCCAGCCCATCAGGGCCACAAACAAAATGTTGGGGCCAGGCGCGGCTTGGGCCAGCGCAATCGACGAGGTGAATTGGGTGTCGCTCAGCCAATGCGTTTCGTCCACCAAATAACGGTGCATGTCGGGTGCGGTGGTGATGGCGCCGCCCACCGCCAGCAAAGACAGCGAAGCGTAGTGGTTGAACATCGACAGCCAGTCGGCTGGGGTCAAATGCAAAACGGGGTTCATGACGCATCTCCAGTTGCCGACGGGTTGGCCGCTTGCTTGGCCAATTGCCAATAAGCCCAGCCACAAGCGAGCAAGCCCGTGCCCAGCAGCACATAGGCCAGAGGCCAGCGCATCACGCCCACCCCCATGAAACTGGCAAAGGCCAGCGCAATGCACACGGGCATGCCCATGGGGTTGCTGCGCAGGGCGCTGATCAGCTTGAGGCCCACAGCCGCAATCAACCCGGCCGAAACCGCGCCCATGCCTCGCAATGCGCCTTGCGCCCAAACGGCGTCTGACACGCCCCCAAAGGCCATCGCCAGCAGCAACACCACGATCAATGGCGCAGTCAGCATGCCCGCCAAACCCGCCAAGGCGCCCGCCAACCCAAAATAACGCCCGCCAATCATCAATGACAAATTGACCACATTGGGGCCCGGCATGATCTGGGCCACAGCCCAATCTTCAACAAACTGCTCGCGCGTCATCCAGCGCTTTTCTTCGACCAGCACGCGCTGCACCACAGCCAACACGCCGCCAAAGCCCTGCAAGGCCAGCAAGGTGAATGACACGAACAGGTCGGTTTTGGACCGCGGGTGGTGAAGTGGGGTGGGCTCAGACATGCTGCGCATTATCGGTGCCCAGCCAAGCCAGCTTGCCCTGCCCGCTGTCGCCCAGGCGCTGCACCAAGGCAGCCGCTTGTGTTTCAGGCAGTGCAAAACGCAACGTGACCACGCTGCCGTGCTCCACCGACAGCAGCTGGGCCTGGACCAGTTCAACCTCACGCCTGACCATGCCTTCCAGCGAATAAGGCACACTGCAAGCCAGTTCGGTTTGCTTGATCAAGGGAATTTTCTCGGCCGTCAGCAGCGCCTGCGCCACCGCATCGGTGTAGGCCCGCACCAGACCACCCGCGCCCAGCTTGACGCCACCAAAATAACGCACCACCGAAGCCATCACGCCTTGCAGGTCTTGGTGGCGCAGCACGTCCAGCATCGGGCGTCCGGCCGTGCCGCCGGGCTCGCCGTCGTCGTTGGCGGCCGACTGCCCACCAGCCAACAGCGCCCAACACACATGGGCGGCGTCCGGGTGCTCGGCCTTGAGCTGGGCCACCCGGGCTTGCGCCTCTTCACGCCCGAGCACAGGTTCGACGCAGGCGATGAAGCGGCTTTTCTTGATGACCAGTTCATGGCGGGCGGGTTGGGCGAGCGAAAACGGCATGTTCTGAGAATAACCCAGGCTTCAGTGCGCTTGACGGTCCCCAGCTTGGGCATACCCGTGTGCCGAGCAAGCCCACCCCCAAGCGCCTACACTACAGGGTTATCCCCAGACCGAGCCCATGAACGCCTTCACCGACGTCTCTTTCTTCCCGCGCGACGCCAAACCCCTGACCAGTTACCGCAAGTACTGGGCGCAGCGCTTTGGCACGGCTCCGTTTTTGCCGATGAGCCGCGAGGAAATGACCCAATTGGGCTGGGACAGCTGCGACATCGTGTTGGTGACAGGCGACGCCTATGTGGACCACCCCAGTTTCGGCATGGCCGTGATCGGCCGCATGCTGGAAAACCAGGGTTTTCGGGTCGGCATCATCGCCCAGCCCGACTGGACCAGTGCCGAGGCCTTCAAGGCGCTGGGCAAACCCAACCTGTTTTGGGGTGTGACCAGCGGCAACATGGACTCCATGATCAACCGCTACACCGCGGACCGCAAAATCCGCACCGACGACGCCTACACCCCCGGTGACGTGGGCGGCAAACGGCCCGACCGCGCCGCCATCGTCTACAGCCAGCGCTGCCGCGAGGCTTTTCCTGAAGTGCCCATCGTGCTCGGCGGCATCGAAGGCAGCCTGCGCCGCATCGCGCATTACGACTACTGGTCTGACAAAGTTCGCCGCTCGGTGGTGGTGGACAGCAAGTGCGACTTGCTCTTGTACGGCAACGCCGAGCGGGCGATTGTCGAGATCGCCCACCGCTTGGCCGCCCGCGAGCCAGTGCAGCAAATCACCGACGTGCGCGGCACTGCCTTTGTGCGCCGCGAAACGCCGGAAGGTTGGTTTGAGATCGACTCCACCAGCGTGGACACGCCCGGCCACGTTGAAGCGCACATCAACCCGTATTTGATGATCTCGGACCAAGCGCGGGAGCAGGGCGCCACTTGCGCCCGTGAGGAAGAGGCTAAGGAAGTGGCCGAAGGCCACAACGCCAAGAACGTCGAAGCCGATTTGTCCGCCGCCGTGGCCCAAGCCCGCACTGTGCAGGCGTCCATCCAGCCGCTGAACTTTGTGCCCAACCCTGCCTTGCGCGGCAAAGGCACCCACAAAGTGCCGCCCCGCGATAAGAGCGTGATCCGTCTGCCCAGCTACGAGCAGGTCAAGTCGGATGCGGTCTTGTATGCCCACGCCAACCGCGTGCTGCACCTGGAAACCAACCCCGGCAACGCCCGCTGCCTGGTGCAAGCGCACGGCGAAGGTCACACCGCGCGCGACGTGTGGATCACGCCGCCGCCCATCCCGCTCACCACGGCCGAGATGGACCATGTGTTTGACCTGCCGTATGCCCGCAGCCCGCACCCGCGCTATGCCGACGAAAACGGCAGCCACGACCACGCGACCAAAATCCCAGCGTGGGAAATGATCCGCTTCAGCGTGAACATCATGCGAGGCTGCTTTGGCGGCTGCACCTTTTGCTCGATCACCGAGCACGAAGGCCGCATCATCCAAAGCCGCTCCGAAGAATCGGTCATCCGTGAGGTGGAAGACATCCGCGACAAGGTCAAAGGCTTCACCGGCGTCATCTCTGACCTGGGCGGCCCCACGGCCAACATGTACCGCTTGGGCTGCCGCAGCCCCGAGATCGAATCGGCTTGCCGCAAACCCAGCTGCGTGTTCCCCGGCATCTGCCAGAACCTGACCACCGACCACGGCCCATTGATCAACATGTACCGCCGGGCGCGTAACCTCAAGGGCATCAAGAAGATTTTGATTGGCTCCGGCTTGCGTTACGACCTGGCCGTGCAGTCGCCCGAATACGTGAAAGAGCTGGTGCAGCACCATGTGGGCGGGTATCTCAAGATCGCGCCCGAGCACACCGAGGGCGGCCCGCTGTCCAAGATGATGAAGCCGGGCATTGGCACCTATGACCGCTTCAAGTCGATGTTTGACAAGTACAGCGAAGAAGTGGGCAAAAAGCAGTTCCTGATCCCGTACTTCATCGCTGCCCACCCCGGCACCAGCGACGAAGACATGATGAACTTGGCCATCTGGCTGAAAAAGAACGGTTTCAGGGCCGACCAGGTGCAAACCTTCTACCCCAGCCCCATGGCCACGGCCACGGCCATGTACCACTCCACCCGCAACCCGCTGCGCAAAATCACCCGCGACAGCGAAAAAGTGGACGTGGTCAAAGGCGACAAACGCCGCCGCCTGCACAAAGCGTTTTTGCGCTACCACGACTCGAACAACTGGCCACTGCTGCGCGAAGCGCTCAAGGCCATGGGACGCGCTGATTTGATCGGCAACGGTAAACACCACCTGATCCCTAACTGGCAACCGCTGGCGGAAGAGGGCTACCAAAGCGCCCGCCGCAAAAACAGCACGGGGGTTGGGGCCAAGTCCTCGGTGTCCTTATCGACAGCGCCCAAGCGCTTGGGTCAGCCCAAAAAAGGTCAGCTGCTCACGCAGCACACGGGGCTGCCACCCCGGAAAAAGAGCTGATGAAAGTGTTGGTCTTTCTGGTGAGGTGTCTGGTGTGCATGGCTGCGGGCCTGGCTGTGGCCAGCGCCCAAGAACTTCGTCCCGTCACATTGGTCGTTCCTTTTTCGGCCGGTTCTGCACAAGACATCTTTGCCCGGATCATCAGTGAACCCCTGGGGCAAGAGTTGCGAGCACGTGTGTTGGTGGTTAACAAGGCGGGCGCTGGCGGTACTTTGGGGGCCGCGTTTGTGGCCCATGCCAAGCCCGATGGCGATACCTTGTTGATGGCGGCATCTGGTCATCACCTGTCTGGTGCGCTTAACCCCAAGCTTAGCTATCACCCGGTCAACAGCTTTCGGGGAGTGGCCTTCACCGGTTCGACCGATTTTGTACTGGTCACACCTGCCAGCTTCAACACCCCAGATCTGGCCTCTTTCGTCGCCCGTGTGCAGGCGCATCCAATGGCTTTCAATTTCGCCTCTGCAGGCAACGGCAGCATCACACATGTGGGCATGGCTTCTTTTCTAGACCGGGCAGGGCTGCAAATGGTGCATTTGCCTCTCAAAGGCACGGGCGAGATCATCAATGAACTTTTGGCTGGGCGCGTTCAGGCTGCCATGGTCTCTGCATTTAGCATGAACGCTTACAAAGCCGACCCACGGCTCAAGATGCTGGCCAGCACCGACACCCGCCGCTCTGACCAATTGCTCGAGTTGCCCACTTTGCACGAGTCGGGTTACCTCCATTACAAATGGACGAGTTGGACCGGCTTGTTGGCACCTGCAGGCACGCCGATCGGGGTGTTGCAAGATATCAACCGTGCAGTAGCCTTGGTGTTTGAGGATCCGCCAACCAAAGCCCGTTTGCATAAATTGGGATTTACGGTTCGGCCCATGCCTGTGGCTCAGTTTGAAAGCCTGTTGCGCGAAGACTGGCGTCAAGCCTCAGACCAATTGGCCCGCTTCAAGGGTTCATTGGATTGACCGCTGTTACCGTTGTTTTGTGTTGGTGGGCCAAATGGTCCACAAGGGCCTTAGTCAGTGGGCTCAATACATTGGACAGATAGACCACTTTGATCCGAATGCGTGCCCAGCTGTCGCTGAGCGGCACTACCACGAGGCCCAAATGGTCGGCTTGCAGCTGAGCCGCTTTGGCTTGGCAGACATAAATGCCCAGTCCATGTGCCGTCATGCGCAGTGCGCTTTGCTGGGTTTCGACTTGCACAGCAAAGCGGGCGTTGTCGGCGGTAATGCCGCCTGATCTTTGCAACAAGGCTTCAGTGTGTTTGGAGTGCTTGTCAGCAATGATTTTGTAGGCCATCAACTCTTCATAGCGCACGACCGAGCGCTGGGACAGCGGGTGTGCATTGGTCATCACTGCAGACACCACATCGCTGTAGTAATCGAAATGCTGAAGATCGCTGGTTTCGGTGTTGTCCCACACCACGGCAACCTGGGCTCGACCATCGCGAACCATTTGCACAGCATCTTTGCTGATGGCTTCTTTCACGTTCAGTTGCACTGCCTCATGTGCGTGCAGCTGCATGAACAAGGCCAGATCGTCGGGCAAAACAGACGATACGCTGCCCATATGGGATGCCAATGTGACGGTGCCGCTCAGGCCGCTTTTGCGTTGCAGCAAAGTGTCGGAAAGTTTGCGTGCATCGTTGACCAGTCGCCTGGCTTGTTCGCTGAACAATGCCCCCTCTGGCGTGGCCTGAACGCCTTGCCGCACCCGTTTGAGCAGCGGTGTTTGGAGTTGGTCTTCCAGCTTGGCCAGACGTTTGGTGATGGACGAGGCATCCACCTGCTCACGCTCGGCCACGCGCTTGATGCTTTGCGCATCGCACACCTCCACAAACAGCCTCAAGGTGGTCAGGTCCAGATCTTTCATGCGCTGATTATGGCTTTTGATGCTGCCTTAATGGCAGTTTAAAGCGCATTGATAGCCATCAAAACATGCAATATTGACAATTTAAAGGCATAAAAATTCAAATTTGGCATTTCAGGAGTGCCATTTCGGAAGTTTCAAATAGGTATTTCGTTCATATCCTCAGAGCATTGATTTGAAGGTCTGAAATGAAAAAAACGACGATGTGTTGCCTGAGTGCCCTGGCTATTCAGGGAGGACTCATGTGTGCCGCAGCACATGCACAAACCGATGCCGGGTCGATTTTGCAGCAGCAAAACAGACAAGAAAACCGCCAAATCGATCGCCTCCCTGAGCTGCCCAAAGCGAAAGCCCCCACATCAGAAGCGCCGCTCTCCGGTCCCCGGGTGGTGGTGAAATCTCTCAAATTCTCAGGACACGACGGCCTGGTGTCCAAAACAGAACTTGAGTCGTTGACTGCACGTTGGGTCGGTCAAGAAGTCGACTTTGCAGGGCTTGACCGCATCACACGCCAAACCACCGAACTGCTGCGCAGCAAGCAGTGGTTTTTGGCTCAAGCTTATTTGCCACAACAAGACGTGACGGCCGGGCACATTGAAATTGCCGTTCGTCCAGGTTATCTGGATGGAGCGGATGGCAAAGGACAGGCCTTCTCGGTCATCAAAGACACACAAAAACCCTTGCGCTTGTCGTCATCGATGATTGAGGCGGTTGCATCCAATCACCTCAAGCCTGGGGCGATTGCCAATGAGGCAGATCTGGAGAGGGCACTGTTGCTGCTCGGTGAAGTGCCAGGCGTGACCGCACGCTCGCAATTGGAGCCTGGTGTCAATCCAGGCGCCACCAGCGTTGTGCTGAACATGGAGGAGGGGCCCTTGTGGTCAGGCTCTGTCATGGCAGACAACTATGGCAGCCGTTTTACTGGCGATGCTCAACTCAACGCCAGTTTGCAGATCAACGATCCGCAGGGTTGGGGTGACCAATACACCCTCAACGCCACTCGCACGGAGGGCTTGAACCTGATTCGCCTGGGCTACTCACTGCCTGTGTCATCCAACGGCTTGCGTCTGGCTGCGTCTTGGTCGCCCATGTCATACAAGATCGTGCAAGGCCTCGGGGTCACTGCCGGACTCAAAGGCACTTCGGACACCTCGGCGCTCACGTTGTCGTATCCATTCAAGCGCAGCCGCATCGACAACCTCTATGGCAGCTTGACGCTCTCGCGCAAAGCCTTGAAGGACGACTCCAACAGCGGATTGTTGAAAAACAAACTGTCCCAATCGGTCAATGCCAACTTGTCCGCTGACCAATTGGACAACTGGGGTGGGGGTGGTTTGCTGAGCGGCAACATCGCCCTGACTGCAGGTCAGCTTGACCTGAGCCGCCTAGAGACAGACCGTGCAGCGGACGCCATCGGCTACGGCACGCAAGGGTCATTTCAGAAATTGACTTATGGCGTGAATCGGTTGCAAAAACTCACGCCCAGCTTGAACTTGATGTTCAACGTCTATGGTCAGGGAGCAGGCAAGAACCTCGATTCTTCTGAAAAGTTTGGCTTGGGTGGTCCGAGCGGTATCCGCGCCTACGCGGGTGGCGAAGGCATGGGGGACAGTGGTTGGGTGGTCAACGCCGAATTGCGATACGACTGGCAAGACCTTTCTTCGGAAAAAGCTGGACAGGTTCAGCTGGTCGCGTTCTACGACGCAGGCCAAGTTCAACTGCACAAAGATGCGGGCAGCTTGCCCATCACCACACTGACCGGGCTCAACAGCTACGGCTTGGCGGGATGGGGCGTGGGTGCCAATCTGAGCAAATCGGGCAGCCATGCGGTGCGCTTGGTCTGGGCGCATAAATCGGGCTTGAACCCTGGTCGCAGCAAAGAGGGCATGGACGCCGACGGCAACGCCAGTGCATCGCGCATGTGGCTGCAAGGCACCTGGTGGTATTGATTCACCCCACCCCATAACAACTCCAAGAACATCACCATGAACAATACCTACCGCCTCATCTGGAACGAACTGGCCAACACCTGGGTGGCTGTGGCCGAAAACGCCAAGTCGCGTGGCAAACGCGCAGCTGGTGCGCTGTTGCTGACTGCCGTTGCCAGCGTGGCCATGGCACAGGCCGTGAGCACCCAACAATTGCCCACGGGTGGGCAAATCGTGTCAGGCAGCGGCGCCATCAGTGCTCTGGGTGCCGCCATGACGGTCAACCAAAACACTGCCCGCATGATCACCAATTGGAGCAGCTTCAACATTGGTGCCAATGCCAGCGTGAACTTTGTACAGCCTTCGGCATCGGCTGTGGCGCTCAACCGCATCCAATCGCAAGACCCCACGCAAATCATGGGGCGCCTGACGGCCAATGGCCAGGTCATGCTGGTCAACCCGGCGGGCGTGGTGTTTGGCCGTGGCAGCCAGGTTGATGTCGGCAGCTTGGTGGCATCGAGCCTGAGCATCAGCGATTCCAACTTTTTGAGCGGCAACTACCGCTTCGCAGTCGAGGGCAACAGCCCAGCAGGCATGGTTGTCAACCAAGGTCGCATCACAACGCCCTCAGGTGGAGCGGTGGCTTTCTTGGCCCCAGTTGTCAAGAACCAGGGCGAGATCAATACCCCGCATGGCAGCACGCTGCTGGCAGCGACGCAAGACATCACGGTTGACTTTGCGGGCGACGGCTTGATCAGCTACCGCGTCAACGCAGGTGCCGCCAGCGGATTGGTCGAAAACACGGGCACGGTGATGGCTGACGGCGGCATGGCTGTGTTGTCTGCCCAATCGGTGGACAGCGTCACGCAAGGCGTGGTGAACAACACGGGTCTGGTTCGTGCGCAGCGGCTGGAAAACCGCGATGGACGGATTGTGCTGGAAGGGCAATCGATCACTCAAGCAGGCTCCTTGACAGCGAGTGCCATCAACGCTCGCGCTAGCGGGCACTTTGAGCAAACGGCTGATGGCGTAATGAACGCAGACGGAACTTTGGCGGCCAATGGCGGCACGGTGCGTGTAGATGCGGGTTCGGAAGTTGCATTGTCGGGCCGTATTTCGGCCAACGGCTTTGAAGGCGGTCACATCACCGTGGCAGCTCCCGAAGTCTCGGTCTTGGGCGCAACACTGCAGGCCGTGGGGCAGGGCGCACAATTGGGCTACGGCGGCACGATCCGCATTGGCGGTGGCTACCAGGGCAAGGACACCGACATCGCGAACGCCGAGCGTACACGCGTGCTGGACAGCACGCTCGATGTGAGTGCTGTGCAAAACGGCAATGCGGGCACGGCCATCGTTTGGTCTGAGCAACAAACCATTTTCAACAGCACCGTCAATGCCAGGGGCGGTGCGCAGGCCGGCAATGGTGGCTTGGTGGAGGTATCGAGCCACGACCAGTTGAGCTTTGCTGGTCGCGTTATCGCTTCTGCAGCAAATGGCACCCGCGGGCGCTTGCTGCTGGACCCCTCCGACATCACAATTGGATATTCGAACACTGGTGTTGCATTGGGTAACCCCACCACGGCTTTTGCGGCATCGCCAGGATCTCCAAGCACGATTGATCACGCAGATATTGAATCTATTTTGTCTGGGGGCACTTCATTGACATTGCAGGCTAACAACAACATCACCGTTGCGGCCAATATTGATATCCCCACTGCTTCCGGTTTGCCTGGCCCAACTCCAAATCCTGGTTTTAGTACTGGAGATTTGACACTTCAAGCGGGTAAATCCATCACGGTCAATCCAGGTGTGATGATCGACGTACTCAATGCCAATCTAACTTTGAGGGCCAATGATCCTGGGGCTGTATCTGTCAATCGGACCAACGGTAATGCGCTAATTACCCTGAACGGCAGCACCTTGAAAGCTGGTACAGGAACCATTGATATTTCGATGGGCAGTGGTGTTAATTCATCGGCTACATCTGGGGGCATAGCCCTTACAAGTGGATTTACAAACGCAGCCAACGTCATCGTTAGTCACAACGGGACTGCGGGAACGGGTATTGACATCAGTGGTGCAGTAATCGATACCGATGGCGGACAAAATACTGCAGGAAGCCTTATTCTTGCAGCAAAACAGGGTGGAATTACTTCTCCATCTACCAACTCTCTCGCATTGAGAGGCAATGACGGAAACACTGTGACTATGCGTGCCCGAGATGACATCAGTTTGGCAACAAATTCACTGAACCGCATTGGAAGTGCTTCATCTGTTGGCTCAACTCAACTGTACGCAGGCAGATCTGTCTCGCTTTCAGGTAGTCTCGAGTTAATGCTTGGTAATTCACCGCTGACCATCCGAGCCAACTATTTAGACCCTAGTGCAGGCATCAGCTCTACGCGGGCCACGGGCGCAGCCACGATCACGACAGGTTTTGGCTTCAATGGCATCCGCTCGGATAACGCAGACATCAGTATGAAAATCATGGATGGCACGGGTTTGATGGGTACTCCAGCTTCGGGAGACATCACGATTGCAAAAATTTCTTCAACCTTTGCTACAACCAACAATGTGGAAGTGATCAACGGTGGCCCCACTGCTGGCGGTAAGGTGATCATCAATGGACTGATCAATGCCACCGGAACGGTGAACATTGCCACCCGAGATGGCAACATCAATCTTGCAGGCAATATAGCGACCACCAACGCGAGTGCGGGTGCCATCACATTGACTGCAGGGACTGGAACGTTGGCACCGACGACTACGGGCGGTGACATTATCCTGACGGGGACACGCACGTTGACAACAGGTACGGGCGGCAGCGCTTATCTTTATGCTGGCAGCAGCTCAGCCAGTACTGGGCTTGCAGCCTTGGCAACAGCAGCTCGAACTTTCTACAACGTTGACCCAGCGCACATGCCATCTTCTGGTGTGACGACAGGCATTTATGCCTTGTTCAGGCAGAACACTTTGCCGCTCACGCTGACGCTGGCCAACACCACCATGGTTTATGGTGATGCGTATCCGACACTGCCGACGTACACATTGACAAGCGGTAGTTTCAATGCGGGTGATTCCATCACGTCCATTGCATGGGGCTCTGCAGCTACAGCATTCAAAGCTCAAGGTACTTATGCGTACAGCACTGCGAACTTGCTGACACCGACATTTGCTTGCGCAGCTGCAGGGTGTGCTTCCAATTACTCGTTGACATTCGTCAACGGCCTCACCATCTCACGCAGGCCCATCACCATCACAGCCGACGCCAAGTCGATGACGTATGGTGGCGCCGCACCTGCCTTGACCTATCAGATCACATCCGGAAACATGGTTAACGGTGACTTGCTCTCTGGTGCTTTGACCCGAACAGCCGGCTCACATGCCGGCACTTACCCTATCACCAT
>CANBTZ010000035.1 GCA_947372495.1 Comamonadaceae bacterium
ATCCGCATAAACCCGTGGATTGAGCCGCTGGCGCTCAGCGGATTTTTTCCGCCCACCCCCTGCGGGGTTGACGCCCATCCATTCGGGTATGCCCAGAAGACTTGCACACATGGAGATGCAGACATCATGAGACTCAAAGGAAAAATCGCACTGGTCACCGCCGCTGGCCAAGGCATTGGCCAGGCTGCAGCGCTGGCCATGGCCGCTGAAGGCGCGACTGTTTACGCCACCGACGTGAACGCCGACTTGCTCAAGTCCTATCAGGGCGTGGCCAATGTGCACACCGCCGTGCTGAACGTGCTCGACAAAAGCGCTATCGCCGCGCAGGTGGCCAGCATGGACCGCATCGACGTGATTTTCAACTGCGCGGGCTTTGTGCACAACGGCTCCATCGTCGAAGCCCAAGACGAAGAATGGGCGTTCGCCTTCAACCTGAATGTGCGCTCTCAGTTCTGGATGATCCAGGCGGCCATCCCCAAAATGGTGGCACAGTTTGAGCAGGACGGGCGTGGCGGCAGCATCATCAACATGGCCAGCGTGTGCTCCAGCGTCAAGGGCTTGCCCAACCGCTTCATTTACGGCACCAGCAAGGCGGCCGTGATTGGCCTGACCAAAAGCGTGGCGGCCGACTTTGTGCGCCAGGGCATCCGCTGCAATGCGATTTGCCCCGGCACGGTGGACACGCCCTCGCTGCAGGACCGCATCAACAGCTATGCCGACCCGGTGCAGGCGCGCAAGGACTTCATCAACCGCCAGCCCATGGGGCGTTTGGCCCAGGCGGCAGAGATTGCCCCCATCGTCACCTTCCTCGCATCGGACGAATCCATCTTCGCCACGGGCAACGCCTACATGGTGGACGGTGGCATGACGATTTGATGCCTTCCCTTCAACCGCAGAAAGACCGCATGAATTTGCTTGACATGAAAGGCCGCCATGCGGTCATCACCGGTGGGGCCACCGGTTTGGGGTTGGCCATTGCGCAGCGCATGCTGGCTTCGGGAGCCCGCGTCACCATCTGGGACCGCGATGTCACAGGCATGGCTCTGGCCGCCGAGCCACTGCGCCAAGTTCAGCCGGGTGCCGTGGTCCACACGGTGCAGGTCGATGTGACCGACCATGCGTCGGTGGTGCAAGCCACGGCGCAAACCACTGCATTGGCCGGTGTCGATGTGTTGGTCAACAGCGCAGGCGTGACCGGCCCCAACACCAAGGTGTGGGACTACCCGGTGGACGCTTGGAAACAGGTGTTTGATGTGAACGTGCATGGCCTGTTTTATTGCTGCCGTGAACTGAGCGCGCACATGAAAGCGCGCAACTATGGCCGGATCATCAACATCGCCTCGGTCGCGGGCAAAGACGGCAACCCCAACGCCAGCGCTTACAGTGCGAGCAAAGCAGCGGTCATTGGTCTGACAAAATCGCTGGGCAAAGAGCTGGCCGACACGGGGGTGCGCGTGAACTGTGTCACCCCGGCGGCTGTGAAGACCGCGATTTTTGATCAAATGACGCCCGAGCACATCCAGTTCATGTTGTCCAAGATCCCGATGGCCCGCTTTGGCGAGCCCGAAGAAGTTGCCGCCATGGTGACCTGGCTGAGCACCGAAGAATGTTCCTTCTCCACCGGCGCGGTCTTTGACCTGTCCGGTGGCCGTTCCACTTATTGATTGTTTTGAAAACTGAAAGGCAACTATGAAACTCGTTCGCTACGGCCAAGCCGGCAAAGAAAAACCAGGCCTGATCGACGCCGATGGCCGCTTGCGCGACCTCAGCAGCGTGGTCAAAGACATCACGCCCGACCAATTGAGTGACAAGGCGCTGGCCAAGTTGGCCAAGGTCAAGACCGACAAGCTGCCTTTGGTGCGCGGCAAAAAGCGTTTTGGCACCCCCATTTCGTCGACCAGCAAGTTCATCGCCATCGGCCTGAACTACGCCGACCACGCGGCCGAGTCGGGCATGCCGATCCCCAAAGAGCCCATCGTTTTCACCAAGGCGATCTCTTGCATCCAGGGCGCGGACGACGACGTGATGTTGCCTAAAGGCTCCAAGAAGTCCGACTGGGAAGTCGAGCTGGGCATCGTGATCGGTACCCGCGCACGCTACGTGACCCAAAAAGACGCGATCAGCCATGTGGCCGGTTATTGCTTGGTCAACGACGTGAGTGAGCGCGAATACCAGCTGGAGCTGGGTGGCAGCTGGGACAAGGGCAAGGGTTGCGACACCTTCGGCCCCGTCGGCCCTTGGCTGGTCACACGTGACGAAGTGCCCAACCCCCAAGCCCTGGGCATGTGGTTGGACGTCAACGGCGTGCGCTACCAAACCGGCAACACCAAGACCATGATCTTTGGTGTGGCCAAGCTGGTCAGCTACGTGAGCCAGTTCATGACGCTCGAGCCTGGCGACATCATCACCACTGGCACCCCTCCGGGTGTGGGCATGGGCGTCAAGAAAGACGGCAAGCCCGCGCCTGTGTTCTTGAAGCGCGGCGATGTGATGCACCTGGGCATCGATGGCCTGGGCACACAAACCCAGAAAGTGGTCGCCTTCAAGGCCTGATCGCCCACCCCCATGCCGTCAGCGGCCGCAAGGGCTGGCTGATGGCATGGCGTCTGAGCCCGGTTTTCTCGGGATTTACCCTCAAATCAGCGGGGACATGGTGCGCCAGATCGGAATTCGTGCAAAATAGCACGACCGTTCTATTTTTAGCCCATGAGCCTTCCCAAAATTTCAACACTGCCCAAGCGCACGCTGGACTCTGCCGAGCCTGGCAAGCGCGTCATGCTCAAAGGGCAGCAGACCAAAGCCGCCATCATCGATGCGGCATTGGGCCTGGCCTCACAAATCGGACTCGAAGGTTTGTCCATCGGTGCCTTGGCCGAAGTCACCGGCATGAGCAAGTCAGGCGTGTTCGCCCATTTCGGCTCTCGTGAAGAGTTGCAAATTTCGGTGATCCGCGAATACCACGACCGCTTCGAGTCGGAAGTTTTTTACCCCGCGATGCAACACGCCCGAGGCGTGCCGCGCTTGCAGGCGATGTTTGACAACTGGATGGTGCAGACCTCCAACGAGATCGACTCGGGCTGCATTTACATCAGTGGTGCCGTCGAGTTTGACGACCGTGCCGGCCCCGTGCGCGACGCCCTCGCGTCTTCGGTGACCAGCTGGCAAGCGGCTGTGCGCCGCGCTGTCGAACAAGCACAAGAGGCAGGTCACCTCATGCGGGAAGTCGAACCTTTGCAGGTGGCCTTTGAGGTGCATGGCCTGATCTTGGCACTGCATTACGAAGCGCGCTTCCTCAAAGTACCCGGCGCGGCAGACCGTGCGCGCCAAGGCTTTGCCCGCATCCTGGAGCGCTACCGGCTGCTGACTGCCGTGCCTACCCGCAAACGCTGAATTCCATTTTCAAATCATCTCCACCGATTCAAGGAAGAACCATGCCCGTCTACAACCCGCCCCTTCGCGACATGCAGTTTGTCTTGCACGAGTTGCTCCATGTCGCCGACGAATTCAAGGCCTTGCCCAAGCACGCCGAGACCGATGCCGACACCATCAATGCGGTGCTCGAAGAAGGGGGCAAGTTCGCATCCGAAGTGGTCTTTCCGCTGAACATTTCTGGCGACACGCAGGGCTGCACGCTCAACCGCGACACGCACGAGGTCAAAGCCCCTGACGGTTTCAAGGCCGCCTACGAGCAGTATGTGGCCGGTGGCTGGCCATCCCTCAGCTGTGACCCCGACTTTGGCGGGCAGGGCCTGCCCTTCGTGGTCAACCAGTGCTTTTATGAAATGCTCAACTCGTCCAACCAAGCCTGGACCATGTACCCCGGCTTGTCGCACGGGGCCTATGAAGCCCTGCACGCGCACGGCACCCCCGAGCAAAAAGCCCTGTACCTGCCCAAGCTGACCAGCGGCGAGTGGACCGGGACCATGTGCTTGACCGAGCCGCATTGCGGCACCGACTTGGGGCTGCTGCGCTCCAAGGCCGAGCCCCAAGCCGATGGCACCTACCGCATCACCGGGCAAAAGATTTTCATCAGCGCAGGCGAACACGACCTGGCCCCCAACATCGTGCACCTGGTGCTGGCTCGCTTGCCCGATGCCCCTCCCGGCAACAAAGGCATCAGTCTGTTTTTGGTGCCCAAATTCAAGGTGTCGGCCGATGGCGCCATGGGCGAGCGCAATGGCATTTACTGTGGTGGCCTGGAGCACAAGATGGGCATCCACGGCAACGCCACTTGCCAGATGGTGCTCGACGATGCGGTGGGCACCTTGGTGGGGCAGCCCAACAAAGGCTTGGCTGCGATGTTCGTGATGATGAACGCCGCCCGTTTGGGCGTGGGCAACCAGTCGCTGGGTCTTACCGAAGTGGCTTACCAAAACGCACTTGCTTACGCCAAAGACCGCGTGCAGATGCGCTCGCTCACCGGTGTGAAGGCGCCTGGCAAGCCGGCCGATCCGATCATCGTGCACCCCGATGTGCGCCGCATGCTGATGACGGCCAAGGCTTACGCCGAAGGCGGCCGCGCATTGGCTTGCTACTGCGCCTTGCTGCTGGACAAAGAGTTCAACCACCCTGACGAAGCGGTGCGCGCCGAATCGGCCGAGTTGGTGGCATTGCTCACGCCCATCGTCAAGGCCTTCACCACCGACAACGCTTGGGAAGCGACTTCGGCTTGCCAGCAGGTGTTCGGTGGCCATGGCTACATCAAGGAGTGGGGCATGGAGCAGTTCGTGCGCGATGCCCGCATCAACATGATCTACGAAGGCACCAACACCATCCAGTCACTCGACCTGCTGGGCCGCAAGGTGCTGGGCAACCAAGGCGCATCGCTGCAAAAATTCGGCAAGCAGATCGAAAAACTGGTCAAGGCCGAAATGGCCAACGAAGCCATGGGTGAGTTCATCAAGCCGCTGGCCGACTTGGGCCAAAAGCTCACGCAGCTCACGGGCGAAGTGGGCATGAAGGCCATGAGCAACGCCGACGAAGTGGGCGCTGCTGCGGTGGACTACTTGCGCGTGGTGGGTCACTTGGTGCTGGGTTACTTCTGGGCCCGCTCGGCGCAGATCGCTCTGAAGAAACTGGCCGAGGCCGAAGAAGAAGCCCAGCGCCCCGATCCGTTCTACCAAGCCAAGCTGCAGACGGCGCGTTTTTACTTCACCCGCCTGATGCCCGAAACGTCGAGCCTGATGCGCCGCATCCGTGCGGGCAGCGATGTGCTGATGGACACCGACGCCGCGTTGGCTTGAGCCGCTCAAATCCGAGGAGACTTGCATGATCAAACACACATGGACATTGGCCGCTTCGCTGCTGGCCTTCGCGGCGCAAGCCCAGATGAGCCCGTTGGGCTTGTGGCGCAGCATCGACGACGAGACCAAGCAGCCCAAGGCGGAAATCCGCATCACCCAGAATGCGGCCGGCGGCTTGTCGGGCGTGGTCGAGAAATCGCTGCAAAACAACCCCAACACCGATCCGAACTGCAACCTGTGCACCGATGACCGCAAAGGCAAGCCCAAAATTGGGCTGGAGATCATCCGGGGCGGTCAACAAGGTGACGGCAAGGCCGTGTGGGAAGGTGGGAAAATCTTGGATCCCGAGAATGGCAAGAACTACAGCCTGCGCCTGACCCCGATCGAGGATGGCAAAAAGCTGGAGGTTCGAGGCTACATCGGCGCTCCCTTGCTGGGGCGCACACAAACCTGGATTCGGGTGCAGTAAGCCTTTTAGACCCTACGACACACCACAAGGACCACCATGTCTGACATCCTGACCCACATCGACGCGGGGGTGATGACCATCACCTTCAACCGCCTGGACAAAAAGAATTCCATCACTTCGACCATGTACGCGGCCATGGCCGATGCGGTCGAGCAAGCCCGCACCGATGCGTCGGTGAAGGTCGTTGTGTTTCAAGGACACGAAACCATCTTCAGCGCGGGCAACGACATCGGCGACTTCCTGAACCAACCGCCCTCCACCCAAGAGTCGCCGGTGTTCCGCTTCTTGCGCGGCATCGCCACCCTTGAAAAGATCGTGCTGGCCGCAGTGGCCGGGCCTGCGGTGGGCATTGGCACCACCATGCTGTTCCATTGCGACCTGGTGTACGCCGGTGACAACGCGGTGTTCTCCATGCCTTTTGTCAATCTGGGTCTGTGCCCCGAAGCCGCGTCGAGCTTGCTGGCGCCGCGCATGTTCGGTTACCACCGGGCTGCCGAAGCCTTGTTGCTGGGCGAGCCCTTCTTTGCCGAGGCGGCGCAAGAAGTCGGCTTGGTCAACCGCGTAGTGCCCCCCACTGAAGTCAATGGCTACGCGCAGGCGCAAGCCCGCAAGCTGGCCGCCAAACCCTTGTCGTCGCTGATCGAGACCAAGCGCTTGATGAAGGGCAGCTACCAACAGGAAGTGCTGCAAAAGATGGACGAAGAGGGCCAAAGTTTTGGCCGCATGCTGCGCGAGCCTGCCGCCAAAGAAGCCTTTGGGGCCTTCATGGAAAAGCGCAAGCCTGACTTTTCCAAGCTGTGAACTGACAGGGGGCAGCATCGGTCATTCACTAGAATCCTTGCATGCCCCATCGTTCTGAAATGCCTGTCGTCCTCGAGCCCGAATACATCGAGGGCTTTCGCCAGATTTACGAAGAGAAAATCGTTTTCAACCAAACGATTGGTCTCAAACTGGTGAGCGTGACGCCCGAGGGTGTTGAAGCCCGCATCGACATGCGCCCCGAGCTGGTGGGGCACTTTGCCTACAACCGCATCCATGGCGGCGTGATCAGTGCGGCGCTGGACGCCATTGGCAGCGCCGCTGTCATGGCGGCCCTCGCAGCCAAGCACATGGACGAAGCCCCGGCCAAGCGCCTTGAGCGCTTTGCCAAGCTGGGCACGATCGATTTGCGCATCGACTACCTGCGACCGGGCATCGGCGAGTTTTTCACCATCCATGCCGAGGCGCTGCGCGTGGGCTCGCGTGTGGGCTCGTCGCGCATGGAGTTCCGTGGGCCGGATGGCACCCTGATGTCGGCTGGCGCTGCCGCCTACATCGTTTCCTGATCAGGCAACAATCGGCCTGGGTTTGCCGGTTTCGTCGATGGCCACATAGGTCAGCGAGGCTTCGGTCACTTTGATGAAATCGCCTTGCGAGCGAAAGCGCTCGGCAAACACTTCGACCTTCACGGTGACCGAGGTGCGGCCCACTTTCACGATCTTGGCAAAGAACGAGAGGATGTCGCCGACCCGCACGGGTTGCTTGAAGATGAACTCGTTCACCGCCACCGTGGCCATGCGTCCACGCACTTGCCTGGCTGGCAAGACCGAACCGGCCAAGTCCACCTGGGCCATGACCCAGCCGCCAAAGATGTCGCCATTGGCATTGCAGTCGGCGGGCATGGGGATGACCTTGAGCACCAATTCTTGGTCGGTTGGCAAATCAACACTGGGGCGGATGTTTTCGGACATGGGCACAATCGGGCGGTAGTTTTCACAGGATTGTCCCTCATGCGCCACCACGGCGAAGCCTCACCCCAACCGACCCCCGGCGCCCGCAGCGGCGACTGGCACACGCTGTCGCGTCTTTTTCCTTACCTCTGGCAATACAAATGGCGGGTGGGTTTCGCCTTGCTGTTCATGGTGGGGGCCAAACTGGCCAATGTCAGCGTGCCCCTCTTGCTCAAGCAGTTGATCGACACGATGAACCTGCAGCCGGGCGATGCCCGGGCGGTCTTGGTGGTGCCGGTGGGTTTGCTGCTGACCTATGGCGCTTTGCGTTTGTCCACATCGGCTTTCACCGAGCTGCGCGAGTTGGTGTTCGCCAAGGCCACGCAGGGCGCGGCCCGCGCCATTGCGCTGCAAACCTTTGAGCATCTGCACGCGCTCAGCTTGCGCTTTCATCTGGCGCGCCAGACGGGCGGCATGACGCGCGACATCGAGCGCGGCGTGCGCGGCATCGAGTCGCTGATTTCTTATTCGCTTTACTCCATCGTGCCCACATTGATCGAGGTGGGCTTGGTGTTGTCGATTCTGGCGGTCAAGTTCGATGCGATGTTCGCCTGGATCACCCTCGGGGCATTGGCGTTCTACATTTTCTTCACGGTGCGCATCACCGAGTGGCGCACGCAGTTTCGACGTCAGGCCAACGAGTTCGACTCAGCGGCGCACACCAAGGCGGTCGACTCGCTGCTCAACTACGAGACCGTCAAATACTTTGGCAACGAAGCATTTGAGGCGCAGCGCTACGACGAGAGCCTGGAGCGCCTGCGCCGCTCGCGCCTGAAAGCGCAAACCTCGCTCAGCCTGCTCAACACGGGCCAACAGCTCATCATCGCCACCGCGCTGGTGGGCATGCTCTGGCGCGCCACGCAAGGCGTGGTCGATGGCCGCATGACATTGGGTGACCTGGTCATGATCAACGCCTTCATGATCCAGCTGTACATCCCGCTCAACTTCTTGGGCGTGCTGTACCGTGAGATCAAACAAAGCCTGACCGATCTGGACAAGATGTTCACCTTGATGGACCGTGAACGCGAAGTGGCCGACGCACTAGGCGCGCAGCCACTGGCTTTGCAGGGTGCGCCTTCGGTGGTGTTTGACCATGTGTCGTTCGCCTACGAGGCCGACCGCCCGATCTTGAAAGACATCAGCTTCGAGATCCCGGCCGGCAAGACGGTGGCGGTGGTTGGGCCTTCGGGCTCGGGCAAGTCCACGCTGGCGCGCTTGATGTTCCGTTTTTATGACGTGCAGCAAGGCACCATCCGCATGGCGGGCCAAGACATCCGCGCCGTGACCCAGGCCAGTGTGCGCCGCGCCTTGGGCATCGTGCCTCAGGACACGGTACTCTTCAACGACTCGGTGGCCTACAACATCGCTTATGGCCGCCCAGGGGCAAGCCAGGCCGAGATCGAAGACGCCGCCCGCTCCGCGCGCATCCACGACTTCATCGCGTCCACACCCAAGGGCTACCAAACGCCCGTGGGCGAGCGTGGCCTGAAACTGTCGGGCGGTGAGAAGCAGCGTGTGGCGATCGCCCGCACCTTGCTCAAAGACCCGCCGATCCTGGTGTTTGACGAAGCCACCTCGGCGCTGGATTCGGCCAATGAGCGCGCCATCCAGGCCGAGCTGGCCAGCGTGGCGCAGAACAAAACCACGCTGGTGATCGCGCACCGCCTGTCCACCGTGGTCGATGCCCACGAAATTTTGGTGATGGAGGCGGGCGAAATTCTGGAGCGCGGCACGCATGCACAGCTGCTGGCCTTGCAAGGGCAATACGCCCGCATGTGGGCGCTGCAGCAAAGCGGCGAGACTTCATAATCAGCCCATGGAAACCAAATGGCTTGAAGATTTTGTGAGCCTGGCCGAGACGCACAGCTTCAGCCGCTCGGCCCAGTTGCGCCACGTCACGCAACCGGCGTTCTCGCGGCGGATCCAGTCGCTCGAGGCTTGGGCCGGGGCCGATCTGGTGGACCGCAGCTCTTACCCGACCAGCTTGACGCCTGCGGGCGAGACGCTGTACGCGCAGGCGCTGGAGCTGCTGCAGTCGCTGCAAAACACCCGGGCCATGCTGCGCGGGCACGACACGGCAGGGCAGGACTTCATTGAGTTTGCGGTGCCCCACACCTTGGCCTTCACCTTCTTTCCCTCCTGGATCGCGGGCTTGCGCGAGGGCTTTGGGCCGATCAAAAGCCGATTGAAAGCCCTGAATGTGCACGATGCCGCCATGCACCTGGTCGAAGGCGGCTGCGATGTGCTGATCGCCTACCACCACCCCTCGCAGCCCCTGCAATTGGACACCGAGCGCTACGACATGGTGGTCTTGGGGCACGAGTTGATTGCGCCCTATGTCAAACCCGGCCCGGATGGCGCGCCGCTTTTCAGCTTGCCCGGCCACGTCAACCGAGCGTTGCCCTATCTGGGTTATGCGCCGGGGGCCTATCTCGGGGCGGTGACGGACTGGATCCTCAAGCAGGCCCGCACGCCGATCCACCTCGACCGGGTGTACGAAACAGACATGGCCGAAGGCCTCAAAGTCATGGCGGTCGAAGGCCACGGCGTCGCGTTTTTGCCCAGCAGTGCGGTCAAAAAAGAGCTGCAGTCCGGGCAACTGGTGCCGGCCACGGTGGACAAATCGATGTCATTGGAGCTGAGCATGGAGGTGCGTGCTTACCGCGCCAAATCGGGGCACCGCCAAGTGCACAAACGCATCGCCCAGGATTTGTGGCAATACCTCCAGCCTTCGCTGTCTTCCCCAGAATAAGCACATGCATTTTTCGCATGGTTCTTCGGGAACACCCTGATGCTGGCCTCACCATCCACTGACTATAGTCAACGTTGTTGAAAACAGGCATGTTTTCTGCTGCTATGGTGTATCTTGGAAGGCGCTGAGCCATTCTGGTGCATCAGAATCTGCAGTTCAATGATGTGAACCCGCCCATGGCGGACTTTTTTTGGAGTTGGATATGAAAAAACATTTGCTCGCATTGGCCGTCTTGGGCCTGTCGGTGGTCACTGCTCAGGCGGACACGCTGGACAAAGTCAAGGGCTCCGGCGCCATCACCATGGGTGTGCGCGATTCTTCGGGCGCGCTGTCTTACACCTTGGGCGACGGCAAGTACGCCGGTTTCCACTACGAAATCTGCCAACGCATCATTGCCAACGTTGAAAAAGCCGTGGGCAAGAAGCTGGATGTGAAATTCCAGTCCGTCACCTCGCAAAACCGCATTCCTTTGGTGCAAAACGGCACCGTGGACATCGAGTGCGGCTCGACCACCAACAACACCGCTCGCCAGAAAGACGTGGCCTTTGTCGTGACCACCTATGTGGAAGAAGTGCGCATCGCCGTGAAAGCCGCTTCCGGCATCACATCGATTTCGCAACTGAAGGACCGCAATGTGGCCACCACCACAGGCACCACTTCCGTGCAGCTGCTGCGCAAGCACGAGCGCGCCAACGGCATCGACTTCAAAGAAGTCTTTGGCAAGGACCACGCCGACAGCTTCTTGCTGCTCGAGTCGGGCCGCGCTGACGCGTTTGTGATGGATGGCCAGATCCTGGCCGGTAACATCGCCACCGCCAAGACACCCGCCGACTTCAAGATCGTGGGTGAAGTGCTCAACGTCGAGCCCATCGCCATCATGGTTCGCAAGGACGATGCGGCATTCAAGAAATTGGCCGACGACACCGTGCGTGACATGGTCAAGAGCGGTGACATGGCCAAGACCTACGACAAGTGGTTCGTGCAGCCCATCCCGCCCAAGAACACCCGTGTGGGATTGCCTGCCAGCGATGCGACCAAAGCCGCTTGGGCGAACCTGAACGACAAACCTGCGGAAGACTACGCGAAGAAGTGATCCTTCTGGATCATGGAGCAAACCCCGCCGGGGACGACTTGGGCGGGGTTTCTTTTTGGGCAAGCCACTTGCCTGCGCTAGGGAGTAAGAAAAATGACATGGGATTGGCAGTTTTTTCTGCAAGATGACGGCAGTGGCCGCACCTACTTGGAGTGGATGCTCGACGCCTGGCGCTGGACGCTGGCCGTGGCGGGCAGCTCCTGGCTGGTGGCCATGGGGGTGGGCGCTGTGGTGGGTACTTTGCGCACCTTGCCCGGACGGCCCGTGGTGACGGCGCTGGCCAATGCCTGGGTAGAGTTGTTCCGCAACATTCCACTCTTGGTGCAAATTTTCTTGTGGTACTTCGTGGTGCCCAAAATATTCCCGGCTTTCCAGCAAGTGCCTGGCTTTGTGTTGGTCGTGTTTGCGCTGGGCTTTTTCACCTCGGCGCGCATCGCTGAGCAGTTCCGTGCGGGCATCCAGGCTTTGCCCAAAGGCCAGCGTTATGCGGCCATGGCCATGGGCTTCACCACCGCGCAGTCCTACCGCTATGTGATTTTGCCCATGGCCTTTCGCATCATCTTGCCGCCACTGACCAGCGAGTCGATGAACCTCTTGAAAAACTCATCGGTGGCGTTTGCTGTCTCGATTGCCGAGCTGACCATGTACGCCATGCAGGTGCAGGAAGAGACCTCGCGCGGCATCGAGGTGTATTTGGCCGTGACCGGCTTGTACGCCTTGTCGGCTTTTGCGGTGAACCGCGTGTTTGCGCTGATCGAAAAGAAGATGCGCGTGCCCGGCTTCATTGTGTCTGGCGGAACGGGAGGTCACTGAGATGTTTGGACTCGACCTTTCTTTTTTCGACTTGGAGATGCTGCGCAAGTTCGTCTTGAGCGGCTTGGTCTTCAGTGTGCAACTGACCATCACGGCAACCATCGGTGGCGTGGTTTTTGGGACGCTGCTGGCGCTCATGCGACTGTCAGGCGCCAAATTACTGGCGGTCCCGGCCACTTTCTATGTCAACGGCATGCGTTCGGTGCCGCTGGTCATGGTGATCCTGTGGTTTTACCTGCTCATGCCCTTTCTGATCGGGCGTCCGATCGGTGCCGAGTGGTCGGCCATCATCACCTTTGTGGCCTTCGAGGCGGCGTACTTCAGCGAGATCATGCGCGCGGGCATCCAGTCGATCCCGCGTGGCCAGGTGTTTGCAGGGCAGGCTTTGGGCATGACCTATGGGCAGAACATGCGCTTGATCATCTTGCCGCAGGCGTTTCGCAACATGTTGCCGGTGCTGCTCACGCAGACCATCATCTTGTTCCAGGACACCTCGCTGGTCTATGCCATTGGCGCCTATGACCTGCTCAAGGGCTTCACCAACGCGGGCAAGATTTATGGCCGTCCGGAAGAGGCCTACATCATGGCCGCGGGGGTTTATTTTGTGATCTGCTTTGCACTGTCCTGGAGCGTCAAGCGCTTGCAGGCCAGGATCGCCATCGTGCGCTGAAGCACCCGTTGAAATTGGGAAAAGAAAATGATTGAAATCAAGAATGTGTCCAAGTGGTATGGCCCGGTGCAGGTGCTCAACGACTGCTCGGTGAGCATCAACAAAGGCGACGTGGTGGTGGTGTGCGGCCCTTCGGGCTCGGGCAAGTCCACGCTCATCAAAACCGTCAACGGTCTGGAGCCTGTGCAGCAAGGCAGCATCCATGTGGATGGTGTGTCGCTGATGGATGCAGGCACCGATTTGCCCCAACTGCGCTCGCGCGTGGGCATGGTGTTCCAGAGCTTTGAACTCTTCCCGCACCTGTCGGTGACCGAGAACCTGACGATTGCCCAGGTCAAAGTGCTGGGCCGCACCGAAGACGAAGCCCGCGAACGTGGCCTCAAGATGCTCGACCGCGTTGGCCTGTTGGCACACAAGGACAAGTTCCCCGGTCAGCTCTCGGGCGGCCAGCAGCAGCGCGTGGCCATTGCCCGCGCCTTGTCGATGGACCCGATCGTGATGCTGTTTGACGAGCCGACCTCGGCGCTCGACCCCGAGATGGTGGGCGAGGTGCTGGATGTGATGGTGCAGTTGGCCAACGAAGGCATGACCATGATGGTGGTCACGCACGAGATGGGCTTTGCCCGCAAGGTGGCCAACCGTGTGATTTTCATCGACGTGGGTGGGCGCATCCTCGAAGACTGTTCCAAGGACGAGTTCTTCAACCATCCGGAGAACCGGCAGCCTCGGACCAAGGACTTTTTGAACAAGATCTTGCAGCACTGATTGGGATTGTGTTCTGAGTGATCGCTTTGGTTTGAAGTTCGTTGGCCGGGATTGCGCCCGGCGGCGCACTCACTTTCTTTGCTTCGCCAAAGAAAGTAAGCAAAGAAAGGCGAGCCGCAGTCAGGGCCCTTCGGGTGCCTTGCGCTGCTCGCATCGGTCGGGGTCGGGTGCAAACTCGCTTCGCTCAAACAAGCACCCGCCCTGATCCGCCCGCTGCTGCGCTGCTCAGCCCTGCCAGAACGGCGGGGGGAATTACGGGCCATTGCTTCGCTCGCCCCGGTCTGAGGTTTGAGACAATACGCCCCATGACCCAAGAAATCACCCTCACACGCCCTGACGACTGGCATCTGCATGTGCGCGATGGCGCTGCACTGGATGTGGTTGTGCCCCACACCGCTGCGCAGTTTGGTCGCGCCATCATCATGCCCAACCTCAAGCCGCCGGTCACCACCGCGGAGCAGGCGCTGGCCTACAAGGCGCGCATCCAGGCTGCCGTGCCCCAAGGCATGGCGTTTGAGCCCTTGATGACGCTGTACCTCACCGACAACCTGGCCCCGGCAGAAATTGCCCGCGCCAAGGCGGCGGGTGTCGTGGCCTGCAAGCTTTACCCGGCGGGTGCCACCACCAACAGCGATGCGGGCGTGACCGACCTGCGCAAGATCTACCCTGTGCTCGAAGCCATGCAACGCGAAGGCGTGCTGCTGCTGGTGCACGGCGAAGTGACCTCGCAAGACATCGACCTGTTCGACCGCGAAGCGGTGTTCATCGAACAGCAGCTGATCCCGCTGCGCCGCGATTTTCCGGGCCTCAAAATCGTGATGGAGCACATCACCACGAAAGAAGCGGCTCAGTACGTGGCCGCAGGTGACGCCAATCTGGGTGCGACCATCACCGCGCACCACCTGCTCTACAACCGCAACGCCATCTTCACTGGGGGCATCCGCCCGCACTACTACTGCCTGCCCGTGCTCAAGCGCGAGACGCACCGCGTGGCGCTGGTGCAGGCCGCCACCAGCGGCAATGCCCGTTTCTTTTTGGGCACCGACAGCGCGCCGCACCCGGCGCACCTCAAGGAGCACGCCAGCGGCTGCGCGGGCTGCTACACCGCGCACGCGGCCATCGAGATGTACGCCGAAGCCTTTGACCAGGCAGGGGCCCTGAACCAACTCGAAGCCTTTGCGAGCTTCAATGGCGCGGACTTTTATGGCCTGCCGCGCAACAGCGGCAGCGTCACACTGCGCCGCGAGAGCTGGACGCCTGCCGAGAGCTTTGCCTTTGGCGAAGCCGAACTCAAACCCCTGCGCTCCGGCGAGAGCCTGCCGTGGCGACTGGTGTCGGCCTGAACCCCAACCGCCCGGGGCACCGGTGCGAAGCCGCGTCCACCCTGGGCGTGGCCGACATCGACTGGTCGGCCCCCTGGTTGGCCGACTGGCGCGCCGTGGGTGAGCCCATCGCTCAGCGTGTGCTGGCAGGCTGCCCGCAGCCACACGCTCTGGGTGAATCCGGTTTGGCCCCGGTGCGTTTTGTGCCACAAGCCGAGTTGCCCGACGGTCAAGCTTACGAAGACTTTATTTTTGCCAAGGGCCAGGTGCCCACCCGCGAAGGTCTGCACGACTTTTTCAACGCCCTGTGCTGGATGCATTTTCCGCTGGCCAAGCGCCAGCTCAACCGCATCCAGGCGGGCGAGATCGCCCGCCAGGGCGTGGGCCAGGTGCGTGGGCCGGTGCGCGATGCGGCCACGGTGTTTGATGAAAACGCACTGCTGATCCAGCCCAACGACGCCTTGTGGGCAGCCCTCACTGAACACCGCTGGCAGGAGGCGTTCGTGGACCTGCGCCACGAGTGGGCGCACACCCGCCTGTGGGCCTTTGGGCACGCGGCGCTTGAAAAATTGGTGCAACCCTACAAGTCAATCACGGTGCACCTGTGGCGCGTGCCGCAAGCTGTGGATCCAGCCAAAATTGACGCCTGGCTGGCGCAGGACCTCTCGGCCGATAAACTGGCCACCAAGCCGTTCAGTCCCTTGCCCGTGCTGGGCGTGCCGGGTTGGTGGCCCGACAATGCTGCGTCGGGGTTTTACGGCGATGCCGAGGTCTTCCGGCCGCGGCGCGTGCGGGGCACCGCGCAAAAACCACATGCCAATTCGGACATCCTGCCCGCCGCTTGATTTTGGCCTCCGAGCCCCTACCATTCGAGTCCACGTGTCCGCGTGTTCCGGACTGAAAGTGAAAATCCCATGAAACGCATTTTTCTGTTTGTCTTGACCAACATC
>CANBTZ010000036.1 GCA_947372495.1 Comamonadaceae bacterium
CATGCTCGGCGGCTTCAAGGCACAACGCCAGCTCGCCACCTGGGCCGTGCGCGCCAACGGCGAGCGGGTGGACCTGGCCAGCCTGCACGGGCAGGCGGTGGACGCCGTGGCCGGACTGGCCCGGCCCGAAGCCTTTTTTGGCATGTTGCGCGCCACGGGCCTGGAACTGACCCAAACCCACGCCCTGCCCGACCACACCGACTTTGCCGACTGGCCCACAGCCGCTTTGCAGCGCCCCCTGCTGTGCACCGAAAAGGACGCGGCCAAGCTCTGGCTGCGTCAGCCGCAAGCGCTGGCCGTGCCGCTGCAACTGGACATCGAGCCGGGCTTTTGGGCAGCGCTTGACGCCTTGCTGGCCGAGCGCGCAGGCAGCCCGGTATCATCGGCCCATGGACAACAAACTGCTTGAATTGCTGGTCTGCCCGGTCACCAAAGGGCCGCTGGATTTTGACCGCGAACGCCAGGAACTGCTCTCACGCAGCGCCCGTCTTGCCTACCCCGTGCGCAACGGCATTCCGATCCTGCTGGAAAACGAAGCCCGCACCCTGAGCGACGAAGAAATCGAGAAGCTCGCGGCCCTGCGCCCCGCCATTTGAACGGGGCCGATCTTGGACTTCACCGTCATCATCCCGGCGCGCATGGCGTCAAGCCGCCTGCCCGACAAACCACTGGCCAACATTGCCGGTCTGCCCATGGTGGTGCGGGTGGCGCAGCGCGCTGCACTCTCCCAAGCCCGCCAAGTGGTGGTGGCCGCGGACGATGCCCGCATCGTGGCAGCCTGCGAGGCCCACGGCGTGCAAGCCATCCTCACGCGCCAAGACCATGTGAGCGGCAGCGACCGCCTGGCCGAAGCCTGCCAATTGCTGGGGCTGGGTGGCGACGCGCTGGTGGTCAATGTGCAAGGCGACGAGCCACTGATCCCGCCGGAATTGATCAACGAGGTGGCCCGTGTGCTGGCCGAGCGCCCCGAGGCCAGCATGGGCACCGCAGCGCACGCCATCCATGAGCTGGCCGAATTCACCAACCCCAATGTGGTCAAAGTGGTGATGGATGCACGCCAGATGGCGCTGTACTTCAGCCGTGCGCCGATCCCTTGGTGGCGCGACGGCCAGACGACCGAGGGCTTCCAGGCCTTGCCCAGCCCTGCGCCGCTGCGCCACATCGGCATCTACAGCTACCGCGCCAGGTTTTTGCAGCAGTTCCCGCAACTGCCGCCCGCGCCCATCGAGACACTCGAATCGCTGGAGCAGCTGCGCGCCCTGTGGCACGGCCACCGCATCGCGGTGCATGTCACTGCAGCAGCCCCCGGCCCGGGCGTGGATACCCCCGAAGACCTGGCCCGCGTGCGCCGACTCTTGTCCGCGTGATGCCCGCATGATGCGTCTGTGACGGGCCCGTAAGCCAGTCTGCAGAATCGCGTGATATTCTCGAATCCATCAGTCAGGCTCGCCTGACGACATAATTCAAAAGCTATCAGGAAAAAACCATGAGACTCATTCTGTTGGGCGCACCGGGCGCTGGCAAAGGCACCCAGGCCACCTTCATTTGCCAGAAGTATGGCATCCCGCAAATCTCCACCGGTGACATGCTGCGCGCCGCCGTCAAAGCTGGCACCCCCCTGGGCCTGCAAGCCAAAGCCGTGATGGAGTCCGGTGGCTTGGTGAGCGACGACCTGATCATCAACCTGGTCAAAGAACGCATTGCCCAGTCAGACTGCGCCAAAGGCTTCCTGTTTGACGGCTTCCCACGCACCATCCCCCAAGCCGATGCCATGAAGGCCGCAGGCGTCAAGCTCGACTACGTGCTCGAAATCGACGTGCCCTTTGACGCCATCATCGACCGCATGAGCGGCCGCCGCTCGCACCCCGCATCGGGCCGCACCTACCATGTGAAGTTCAACCCACCCAAGGTGGAAGGTGTGGACGACGTGACCGGCGAGCCACTGGTGCAACGCGCTGACGACCAAGAAGAAACCGTCAAAAAGCGCCTGCAGGTCTACAGCGACCAAACCCGCCCTCTGGTGGACTACTACTCCGGCTGGGCCAAGGCCGATGCCGCCGCCGCACCCAAGTACCGCGCTATTCAAGGCACCGGCAGCGTGGAAGACATCACCGCGCGTGCATTCGAGGCGCTGGCGAGCTGATCTTTTTCAAAGCGCTTCAAAGACAAAGCCCCGCGATGCGGGGCTTTGTTGTTTCTGAACTTACTTCATCAAATCCAGCATCAAACTGACCCGCGCCTTGTACGCATTGAGCCCACCCGGTGCGGTCTGCAGCGCAGCGGGCTGCCCCACGATCTGGCCTTCGGCGCAGCGGGTGGTCAGGCGCACGGCCACGCCCTGCGCTTGGGCCTCGGCCAAAGCGTTCAACAGGCTTTGGTGGACGGTGCCGTTGCCCGTACCCACCACCACCAGCCCCTTCACGCCCGCAGCCACCATTGCACTCACTTGGCGTACATCTGCGCCTGCGTGGCTGTGCAACACCTCGACCCAAGGCCAGTCGGCCGCGGCTTGGGCCAGTGCCTGAGGGGCATGGGCGTGCGGTTCGGGCGCATGGCACGGGCCTGACCAGCGCACCTGCCCTTGCTCCACCCAGCCTTGGGGGCCCGCCTCGCCCGAACTGAAGGCGTCGAGCCGGTAGGGGTGGACTTTTTGCACTTCGCTGGCGCTGTGGATGCGCCCGGCACACACGGCCAGCACGCATTGCGCCTGAGGGTGGCGCGCCACGGTCAGTGCGTCCAGCAGGTTTTGCGGGCCGTCGGGTGCCAGGGCCGTGGCAGGGCGCATCGCGCAAGTCAGCACCACCGGCTTGGAAGAGTGCAGCACCTGTTGCAAAAACCACGCCGTTTCTTCGAGCGTGTCGGTGCCGTGGGTGATCACGATACCGCCCACATCGGGTTGCGCCAACCAGTGCTGGCAACGCAGCGCCAGCCGCTGCCAAGTGGCATGGTCCATGTCCTTGCTGTCGAGCTGAGCGACTTGTTCCATCTGCAGCGTGTCACCGCACAGTACCTGATCGACGCCCGGCAGGGCCGCCATGAGCTGCGCCACCCCCAGCTGAGCAGCGGTGTAGCCCGTGTGGTCAGACGCGCTGGCTGCCGTGCCCGCGATGGTGCCGCCGGTGCCCAAAACGACCCATTGTTTGATTTTTTTTGTCTGAACCACTTGCACAATCCCAAAAGCTGGTTAAAAATACAGTTACTGGATAAAAAAACATGTTTATCCAGCACCCGAGAGGAACCCACCATGTCCGACAGCCCCAAACTGACACCGCGCCAGCAAGAGATCCTGGAACTGATCCAGAACACCATTGCCACCACCGGTGCGCCCCCCACGCGTGCAGAAATCTCCAACACGCTGGGCTTCAAGTCGGCCAACGCCGCTGAAGAACACCTGCAGGCCCTGGCCCGCAAGGGTGTGATCGAACTGGTCAGCGGCACTTCTCGCGGCATCCGCCTTAAGGGCAGCTCACGCAGCGCACTGCGCAACACCTCCGACCTGTTCAGCCTGGCCTTGCCGGGTCTGGCCCAGCTGAGCCTGCCCCTGATCGGTCGCGTGGCTGCCGGCTCGCCCATTCTCGCGCAGGAACACGTCGACCGGACGTACCACGTCGAAAGCAGCCTGTTCAGCGAACAACCCGATTATTTGCTGCGTGTGCGCGGCATGTCCATGCGCGACGCCGGCATCATGGACGGTGACCTGCTCGCCGTCAAAGCCACCAAGGAAGTGCGCAACGGCCAAATCGTGGTGGCCCGCTTGGGCGAAGAAGTCACCGTCAAGCGCCTGCGCAAGACGGCCAACCTGATCGAGCTGCTGCCCGAGAACCCCGATTACCAGACCATTGTGGTCAACCCCGAAGAGCCTTTCGACATCGAAGGCCTGGCCGTGGGCCTGATCCGCAACACGCTCTTGATGTAAACACCCAGCCGCTGGCACCAGGTGGCGGGCGCTGCACCAGTCTCTGGTCAGCCCTGATGCCTAGCGGCTTTTTCTGTCAATCCTGCCTGTGTCCAACCTCATGATTTTCTGAAAGGTTTCACATGGGAATCGCTCTGCTCACCTTCTCCACCCTGTTCCAGGGCTTGTCTTCTTTGCAACGCGCTGTGGCCCCGGCCCCGGTTGTACGCCAAGCCAATCGCGCCAGCGTTTTCAGCAGCGGCCGCCCAGCCCGCGCCAGCAGCCCGTTCCACCGCGCCGCCAGCGCCTCGGCCCAGGCCGCCCGGCCCGCACGCCCCGCGATCAGCACCCCTTTGCGCGTGGTCCGCATGTCTGAAGGCGGCGAACGCCCAGGCGCGGCTGGCCGCATGGTGATCTCTGGGCGCATGGCCGACGTCTGCGCCGAACTGGACCGACTCGCCGCCCGCGAAGCGGCTGCGCTCGGCCACTGACCCCACCGCACGGTCCCACCATGGCAGCGGGGCTTGCGCAGCCCCTGTCAAAAACACACCACCCCGCCAACGGGGCTGGGTCTGCGTCAAGGCACAATGGAGGGATGAACATTGTGATCCTTGACGATTATCAGGATGTGGTGCGCAAGCTCGACTGCGCAGCCAAGCTCGAAGCCTTTCCCGCCAAGGTCTATACCAACACGATCAAAGGCTTGGGCCAACTGTCTGTGCGTCTCAAGGACGCCGACATCCTCGTGCTGATCCGTGAACGCACCGCCTTGAACCGAGCCCTGCTCGAAAAACTCCCTCGCTTGAAACTGATCGCTCAGACAGGCCGTGTGGGCAGCCACATTGACTTGGCCGCTTGCTCTGAACGCGGCATTGCTGTGGCCGAAGGTGTCGGCTCGCCTGTGGCGCCAGCGGAGCTGACTTGGGCGCTCATCATGGCCGCCGCGCGCCGTTTGCCGCAATACATTGGCAACCTCAAGCACGGCGCTTGGCAGCAGTCGGGGCTCAAAGCCGCATCCATGCCGACCAACTTTGGCCTGGGTGTGGTGCTGCGCGGCAAAACCTTGGGCATCTGGGGCTACGGCAAGATTGGCCAGTTGGTGGCCGGTTACGGCAAGGCCTTTGGCATGCAGGTGCTGGTCTGGGGCAGCGACGAGTCGCGTGTGCGAGCCGCACGCGACGGGTTTGAGGCAGCCACCAGCCGTGAAGCGTTTTTTGAACAATGCGATGTGCTGTCGGTTCATCTGCGCCTGAACGACGCCACCGAAGGCATCGTCAAGGCCGATGACCTGGCCCGCATGAAGCCCACGGCGCTGTTCGTCAACACGTCTCGCGCCGAACTGGTGGAGCCCAACGCCCTGATTGGCGCGCTCAACCGCGGCCGCCCTGGGCTGGCCGCCATCGACGTGTACGAGTCCGAGCCGATTTTGCAAGGCTCGGCTTTGCTGCGCCTGGAAAACTGCATTTGCACGCCGCACATCGGCTACGTTGAAAAAGACAGCTATGAGCTGTACTTTGGCTCAGCCTTCGACAACGTGGTGAACTACATCAAGGGCACGCCCACCAACATCGTCAACCCCGGCGCATTGCAGGTCCGCCGCTGATGCAGCCCACGCAGGCGACGGGGCCACAACGCCTGCCTCGGGTGCTGTGGCCGATGATGTTCGGCAACGTCATCATCGGCATGGGCGTGATGGTGGTGGCCGGTCTGCTCAACGACATCCATACCGCGCTCGATGTCTCGGTCACCACCGCAGGCCAGCTGATTTCAGTGTCGGCCTTTGTGGTGTGCTTGGGCGCCCCGGTCATAGCCGCCTCGGTCGGCCGCTGGGACCGCCGCCAATTGCTGGTCGGCAGCATGGTCTGGTACGCCGTATTTCACGCACTGGCCGCGCTGGCACCGGGGTTTTACAGCCTTTTGGGCTGGCGTGTGCTGGCCATGCTGGCCGCGGCCGCCTACACCCCCCAGGCCGCCGCCTGCATCGGCATGCTGGTGCCTACAGCACAACGCGGTCGCGCCATTACCTTCGTTTTTCTGGGCTGGTCGGTGGCCTCGGTGCTGGGCTCGCCACTCGGGGCCTGGATCGGTGGCACCTTTGGTTGGCGTTGGTCTATGGGGCTGTTGTCGGTGCTGTCGGTGGTCTCGGCCGTGTGGCTCGCCGCTCGCTTGCCGCGTGGCTTGGTGCCGCCCGCCTTGTCGGCGGCCGCCTGGCGTCAAACCTTGTCTTCGCCCGCGCTGATGCTGACACTCAGCATCACGGTCATGTCGGCCGCCGGGCAATTTGTGCTGTTCAGCTACATGGCCCCTTATGTGGTGCAGCGCTTTGACACCACGCCCACGCAGTTCAGCTTGATGCTGCTGGCCTATGGGGCATGCGGCTTTTTGGGCAACGCCTTGCTGTCGCGGCGCATCGACCACATCGGCGCCGAGCGTGCCATGGGCATGGCCCTCACCTCGATCGCCATGGGCATGGCGCTGGTCAGCCAAACCCACACCTTCGGCTGGATGGTGGCGGCCATCTTGCCTTGGGGCTTGGGGGTCTTTGCTTCGAACTCGGCGCAGCAAGCGCGGCTGGTGGGCATTGCGCCCACCTTGGCTTCTGCGTCGGTCGCGCTCAACACCTCGGCCATGTACTTGGGTCAAGCCATTGGCGCTACTTTGGGCGGCTGGTTGATCCTGCACCAAGGTTTGGCTGTATTGCCGGGCGTAGGCAGTCTGGGTTTGGTGATGGCGCTGGCGATGAGCCTGTGGGCTTCGCGCATGGCGCGCAAGCACCCGGTCAAAACACTGCACTGAACCCGCCCGAACTGGGGCCATAATTGTCAGGTTACTGACAAGTTACGCCCGATTTGTCTTCGCTTACGTTTTTCTCTATCTCTTGAACATGACACTTGCATTCAACAAAGTCGCCGTGATCGGCGCCGGGGCCATGGGCCGTGGCATTGCCCAGATCGCTGCCCAAGCGGGCAGCCAAGTCTGGCTTTACGACGCCCAGCCTGAAGCCACCCGCAAAGCACGGGATGCTGTGTGCCAGCAGTGGGACAAGCTGCTGGAAAAAGGCCGCCTCACCGCCGAAGCCGTGGCCGGCCACAAAGCCCGCCTGCTCGAAGCCGCCAGCTTGCAAGACCTGGCCGAATGCGAGCTTGTGGTCGAGGCGATTGTCGAGAAACTCGAGGTCAAGAAAGCCGTTTTCACCGATCTGGAAAAAGTTCTGGCCCCCACCGCGGTGCTGGTGACCAACACCTCTTCGCTGTCGGTCACCGCCATTGCGGCTGCGCTGCAGCGCCCTGCGCAGTTCGCGGGCTACCATTTCTTCAACCCCGTGCCACTCATGAAAGTGGTCGAAGTCATTGCCGGCCTGAAAACCGACCCGGCCGTGTGCCAGCGCCTGACCGACTACGCCCGCCAGATGGGCCACACGCCCGTCAACGCGCAGGACACGCCCGGCTTCATCGTCAACCATGCAGGCCGAGGTTACGGCACCGAAGCCTTGCGCATCGTGAGCGAGGGTATTGCCGACTTCGCCACCATCGACCGCATCCTGCGCGATCAGATGGGTTTCAAACTCGGCCCCTTCGAACTGTTTGACCTGACAGCACTCGACGTCTCACACCATGTGATCGAGTCCATCTACCACCAGTACTACGAAGAACCCCGCTACCGCCCCAACGTGATCACAGCGCAGCGCTTGGCCGCCGGTGTGGTGGGCAAAAAAGTGGGCGACGGCTTTTACAAATACGTGGACGGCGTGGCCCAAGTGCCTGCAGAGCCCGCCGTGCCCGTGGTGGACAACATGCCGCCGGTGTGGGTGTCCACCCGCGCCGCGCGCCGCTCCGAGCTGCTGCAGTTGCTCAAAGACCTGGGCGCCAAAATCGAGACCGGCCAATCGCCTTCACCCGAGGCGCTGACCCTGGTGGCGCCTTTGGGATTTGACATCACCACCGTGGCGGTGGTCGAGCGCCTGGACCCGGCCCGCACCGTGGGCATCGACATGCTGATGGACGACGCCGCCACCAAGCGCCGTGTGCTGGCCACCAACCCGGCCACCCGCAAGGACATGCGCGACGCCGCACATGCCCTGTTCGCCCGCGACGGCAAGGCCGTGTCGGTGATCAAGGACAGCGGCGGCTTTGTCACCCAGCGCGTGGTGGCCACCATCGTGAACATTGCATCTGACATTTGCCAGCAGCAAATCTGCAGCCCCGAGGACCTGGAAACCGCCGTGACCTTGGGTCTGGCCTACCCCATGGGCCCGCTGGCCATGGGCAACCGTTTTGGCCCGGACAGCATCCTCGAAGTGCTGTTCAACATGCAGACCGTCTACGGTGACCCACGTTATCGCCCCAGCCCTTGGTTGCGTCGCCGCGGGGCCATTGGCCTGTCCTTGATGCACACCGAAGACTGAAGACCTTGTGGGACTGATCTTCAGCTCTGTCCCCAATTGATTAAGAAACACAATGACCGCCCAATTGCTCAGCACCAGCGAGGGTCAGACCCTGATCCTGACCCTCAGCAACCCCGAGTTCCGCAACGCGCTGGGCCCGGAGATGTACGCCGCAGGCGTTGAAGCGCTGAGCGTGGCCGAGAGCAGCCGCGACGTGCGCAGCGTCATCATCACGGGTGAAAACGGCGTGTTCTGCGCCGGAGGCAACCTGCAGCGCCTGCAAAACAACCGCCAACTGCCGCCCGAGCACCAAGCGCAAAGCATCGAAGGCCTGCACAGCTGGATCGAGGCGATCCGCACCTTTCCCAAGCCCGTGATCGCGGCCGTCGAAGGCCCGGCTGCAGGTGCGGGCTTTTCGCTGGCCCTGGCCTGCGACCTGATCGTGGCGGCCCGCAACAGCATGTTTGTGATGGCTTACAGCAGCATCGCCCTGTCGCCCGACGGCGGCGGCAGCTGGAGCTTGTCGCGCGTGATGCCCCGCCAGCTGGCTGCTGAGTTGCTCATGGGCGGCGAGCGCATTGGCGCAGAAAGACTGCACGCACTCGGCGTGGTCAACCGCTTGACCGAACCCGGCCAAGCGCTCAGCACGGCAGTGGCCTGGGCAGAGCAGCTCAACGCACGCGCCCCCAATGCACTGGCCAGCGTGAAAGAGTTGTTGCAAGACGCCGACGGCAGCAGCCTCAATGCACAATTGGCCCGCGAGCGCGATCATTTTGTGAAAAACCTCCACCACACCAATGCCGGCATCGGCATCGGTGCCTTCTTGAACAAGCAAACCCCTCGGTACGAATAAGACGCCCGGTCCCCCAGGCGACAAAAATCGGATCACCAGTCACTCAAAAGACAGACCATGGACGAACCCATTCTGACAATGGAAGAAAGAGAAGCGATCAACAACGGTCGCTGGTTTTCAACCCTTTCACCATCGCTTCGGCACGACATACTTCGATGCGCTTACGTCAAACGCTACAGAGACGGCGACATGCTCGCTGCACGGGGGGATCCGCCCGAGCAGTGGATCGCCTGTGCCAAGGGCGCGGTGCGTGTGAGCTCGACCTCGGTGTCGGGCAAGCAGATCACGCTGACCTACGTGGAGCCGGGCATCTGGTTTGGCGACGTGTCGATCTTCGACGGGGACCGTCGCACGCACGACTGCTATGCGCACGGCGACACCACCACACTGAACGTGGCCAAGGCGGACTTCAAAAAGATCCTCTCGCAGCACGTCGAATTCTCCGAAGCCATGCTGCGGCTGCATGCGCGGCGCATTCGCCAGCTTTACGGCTTGGTGGAAGACCTCAACACACTGCCCTTGCGCTCGCGCTTGGCCAAGCAGCTCAACCACTTGCTGCGCAGCTACGGCACGCCCAGTCTGTCGGACGCCAAGGCGATCCGCATCAGCTTGCAGCTGGCGCAGGAAGAACTGGCCCAGCTGCTGGGGGCATCGCGCCAGCGCGTCAACCAGGAGCTCAAGCAAATGGAGCGCGAGCTGATCATCCGTATCGAGCCGGGTGGCTTGGTGGTGCTGGACCGCGAGGGCTTGCTCAACATCGTCAACGCGGACCACTGACGGCCCGGATTTCTTTTCATTTCAGCGCGCTCGTCGCGCAACAGGTGCCCCATGAGTGCTTTTGATCATTTCGTGGGGACCCGCCCCGTCTCGGGCGCTCACGCGTTCGACGTCCCCGCCCTGGAGGCCTGGCTGAGCGCACGCTTGCCAGGCTTTGCAGGCCCCTTGAGCGTCGAGATGTTCAAGGGTGGCCAATCCAACCCCACCTACAAACTCATCACGCCCACACGCCAGTACGTGATGCGCGCCAAGCCCGGCCCAGTGGCCAAGCTGTTGCCTTCGGCACACGCCATCGAGCGCGAATTCGCCGTCATGAAAGGCCTGCACGGCACAGGCGTCCCTGTGGCCGAAATGCATGTGCTGTGCGACGACGAATCGGTCATTGGCCGCGCCTTCTACGTCATGGAGTTCGTGCAAGGCCGCGTGATCTGGGATCAATCTCTGCCAGGCATGACGCCTGCCGAGCGCGGCGCGATCTACGACGAGATGAACCGCGTGATGGCCGCCCTGCACAAGGTCGACTTTGCCCAGCAGGGCCTGGCCAGTTACGGCAAACCGGGCAATTACATCGAGCGCCAGATTGGCCGCTGGAGCAAGCAATACGTGGCCTCCGTCACCCAGCCCATCCCCGAGATGGACAAGCTGATGGCATGGCTGCCCAAGAACATCCCAGACAGCGCGAAAAGCGAAACCCTGGTCAGCATCGTGCACGGCGATTACCGCCTGGACAACCTGATGTTCCACCCCACCGAGCCGCGCGTGCTGGCGGTGCTGGACTGGGAACTCTCGACCCTGGGCCACCCCCTGGCCGACTTCAGTTACCACTGCATGGCCTGGCACATCACCCCAGGCACATTCAGAGGCATTGGCGGTTTGGACTTTGCGGCCCTGGGCATCCCGTCCGAGGCCGAGTACATCCGCCGCTATTGCGAGCGCACTGGGTTCACCACCCCCGAAGCGCTGGCCAAGGACTGGAACTTCTACCTGGCCTACAACATGTTCCGCATCTCGGCGATTTTGCAAGGCATTGCCAAGCGCGTCGAAGACGGAACCGCTTCCAGCGACCAAGCCAAAACTTCCGGCGCAGGCGCCAAACCCATGGCCGAGTTGGCCTGGCAATTCGCCTGCAAATTCTGATTTTTCACCCCTGACCCACAAGGAGACACCCCATGGATTTTGAATACACCCCCAAGGTCAAGGAGATGCAAGCGCGCTTGCTGGCCTTCATGGACGAGCACATCTACCCGAACGAGCAGCGCTTTTTCGACGAGATTGCGGAAAACCGCGCCAAAGGCAACGCCTGGATTCCGACAAAAATCGTCGAAGAACTCAAGCCTCTCGCCCGCAAGGCCGGCCTGTGGAACCTGTTCCTGCCCAAGTCGCCACGCGCACCCCAAGGCCTGTCGAACCTCGAATACGCCCCCCTGTGCGAAATCATGGGTCGCGTGCCTTTTGCTGCCGAAATCTTCAACTGCTCGGCACCCGACACGGGCAACATGGAAACGCTGGAGCGCTACGCCAGCGAAGAACTCAAAGACGAATGGCTGGAGCCTTTGCTGCGCGGCGAGATCCGCTCGGCCTTCCTGATGACCGAGCCCGATGTGGCCTCGTCGGATGCCACCAACATCGAATGCGAAATCCGCCGCGATGGCGACGAGTACGTCATCAATGGCCGCAAGTGGTGGTCGTCCGGCGCAGGTGACCCACGCTGCGCGGTGTACATCGTCATGGGCAAGACCAACCCCGACGCGGGCCGCCACGAGCAGCAGTCCATGATCGTGGTGCCTGCCAACACCCCCGGCGTCACCGTGGTGCGCGCCCTGTCCGTGTTCGGTTACGACGACGCCCCACACGGCCACATGGAAGTGCTGCTCAAAAACGTGCGCGTGCCTGCCAGCAACTTGCTGCTGGGCGAGGGCCGTGGTTTTGAAATCGCCCAAGGTCGCCTTGGCCCTGGCCGCATCCATCACTGCATGCGCACCATTGGCTGCGCCGAGCGTGCGCTCGAACTCATGTGCAAACGCCTCAACAGCCGCGTGGCCTTTGGCCGCGAAGTGGCACGCCAGACCGTGTGGCAAGAGCGCATCGCCGAGTCGCGCTGCATGATCGAGCAAGCCCGCTTGCTCACACTCAAGGCCGCCTCGATGATGGACACCGTGGGCAACAAAGTGGCCAAGGCCGAGATCGCCATGATCAAGATCGTGGCCCCGCAAATGGCTTGCCAGATCATCGACTGGGCCATCCAGGCCCACGGCGGTGGCGGTGTGTCGCAAGACTTCCCGCTGGCCTATGCCTACGCCCACCAGCGCACGCTGCGACTGGCCGATGGCCCAGATGAGGTGCACCGCAACTCGCTGGCCAAGCTGGAGCTGGCCAAGCACTTGGCCATGCCGGGTGAAGTGGACATGCCCGTCACACGCGGCAGCTGATCACACCAGCCCCCTCCAAAACGGCCTGCTCCACCCCGGTGTGGCAGGCCGTTTTTTTGCGATGATGTGTACCTCTTGTCTTGAAGGATTTGCCGATGATCGATCTCTACACTTGGCCCACACCCAACGGCCACAAAATCCACATCATGCTGGAGGAGTGCAAGCTGCCCTACCGCGTGCATGCGGTGAACATCGGCACGGGCGATCAGTTCCAACCCGAGTTCCTCAAAATCAGCCCCAACAACAAGATCCCCGCCTTGGTGGACTCGGACGGCCCGGACGGCAAGCCGATCTCGATCTTCGAGTCGGGTGCGATGCTGATTTACCTGGCGGCCAAAACTGGCAAGTTCATGCCCAAGAGCGACCGCGCCAAATTCGAGGTGCTGCAGTGGCTGATGTTCCAGATGGGTGGCGTGGGCCCCATGCTGGGCCAGGCGCACCACTTTCGCATCTATGCGCCCGAAAAAATCGAGTACGGCATCAACCGCTACACCAACGAAGCCAAGCGCCTGTATGGCGTGATGGACAAGCAACTGCAAAGCCAGCCTTGGATCGCAGGCAAGACCTATTCGATCGCTGACATGGCGATTTTCCCGTGGCTGCGCAGTTGGCAGAACCAGGGCATTGACTGGGCCGATTACCCGCACCTCAAAGCCTGGTTTGACCGCATCAGCGAGCGCAAAGCCGTGCAAAAAGCGGTGCAAGTGCTGGCCGATGCGCGCAAGCCTCTGCTCGACGACAAGGCCAAACAAACCCTGTTTGGTGCGACCCAATACGAAAAACGTTGAGTGCCGATCAGAAAAGCCCATTTCCGGGGTTAGAATATGCCCAGTCGGAGCGTAGCGCAGCCTGGTAGCGCATCTGCTTTGGGAGCAGAGGGTCGCGAGTTCGAATCCCGCCGCTCCGACCATTCCTTAAGACCCGCGAGGGCACTTAGCATCAAAGGCTCAATGGGGCCTTTTTTGTTTTTGCATCTCATCTGCCCGTAGCTCAGTTGGATAGAGCAACAGCCTTCTAAGCTGTGGGTCACAGGTTCGATTCCTGTCGGGCAGGCCAGCTATACAGCGGGTTGCAGCCATCATGGCTGCTCCCCTCTCTCCATCGGCGTAGCTAAACTGTAGCTTCCAAGCACATTATCTAATCTTTGTGCAGCAATCTGCAAGGCATCCGGGGCTAAATGGGCGTATCGCTCCACCATGATCTGGGTTTTCCAGCCGCCAAGCCGCTGAATCTCCCAAGTAGGCGAACCTGCACGGCGCTGCCAAGTGGCCCATGTATGACGAAGGTCATGCCAACGAAAATCAGTGATACCCACCCTAGCCAGCGCCTCGCGCCATGCGCGGGTTCCCACCTGCTCTAAAGGTGCGCCTTGGTAGGTAAAGACGTATACAGGATGAATGCCGCGCCGCTTTTCAATAACTGCCATGGCTGGTGCATTGAGCGGTACGGCATGAGCCGATCCATTTTTGTGCTCCTCGGCATTGACCCATGCATGACAATTAGGCAAGTCAACATTTGTCCACTTCAATCTTTTGATGTTGCCTTGACGTAAGCCTGTTGAAACGGCAAATAAAGCCATATCGGCCAAATGTTCGGGCAGTTCTCGATAAAGGCGTCCAAACTCCTCGGGGGTTAATGAACGGACTCGACCTTGTGGCTCCCGAAAAAGCCGAATAGGTGGAATTTGATCAACCATATCCCACTCATCGCGAGCCCGACGCAAGATAGTGCGGACAGTGGCCAAATACCGATTGGCCCTTGATGCGCTAGCCACCTTGAGTCGTTCTTGCTTGATTTTGTCGATCAACACCCGATCAATATCCTGCAGGTCTTTCCCCCCTAGAAATGGGTGCAGCCAACGCAAAATTGAATGATCCCCCTGATGCGTCTTTCTGTAGCGCGTCTCACCCAACCAGCGATTAGCCGCCTCCTCCCAGCGATAGCGAGGCTTAACGGAAAACTTGTCCTCATCCCAGCGTTGGGCCTTGAGCTTGTCTAAGAGTTCTTGCGCTTTGCGCCGATCGGTGGTGCCAGTGCTTTTTTGTAGTGGACGAGACTCGCCTCGGATGGGAGGCAACTTGATCCACCAGTAGGGGGAGTCTTTGCGGCGATAGGGTTTATCCATGGCTTGTCTGGCCTTTCAAACATGACACACTGAGCGATTGATCTGGCTTCGACGAATTCAACCAAGAGCCGCTCGGAAAATAACCACCGATTCCCCCAGCGCATTGCAGGTAAAACGCCTGCTCTGGCACGTTGTGCGAGGGTGTTGGGATGCATGTGAAGCAGCTGCGCCGCCTCTCTGAGCGTTAGAACAACGTGTGTCATGGGGACCCCCTAGCCAGTCCGTCCAATATGTTGGGGTCATGTTTGATGTGATAACTGAAAGGCTCTATTCGTGCAGGCACACCAGGGCGAATCAACATATTCACCACTTCAGCGTAATCCCCACCGACAACTTCGAGCATGAGATTGACCAATTTGCCGCAATGCAGTTTTGCATTTTCAACCGCACGGTCAAAAGCAATTTGCACGCCCTTGGCTATGGTTTTAACAATGCATTGCACCTCGCTCAGCAATACGAGACAAGGATATGCACCTGCCAAATATCGACCAGGCTGGGTCAGGATGTCATAGGGGATGTAACGATCTTGCGCACGCCATTCAACTTCGATCCTTGTCCAACGACTGGTGGGATCACCAAGCTGTTTGCCTTTTTCATAGACGCGGCAATATTTACCGCTTTCCCTATTTCCAATGCCAAGAGTACGGCCACGCCGTGCATTCTCACCGTCTAGCCAATCTCCCAAGCATTCAGAGCGGGGCTTACGTCCGCCCGCATTGAAGCCGTCACCTTTGTATTGATCCACAGCCCAAGCAATGTTGATCACCTCACCTGCTTGATCGTCGTAGGCAACGTCTGCGCGTTTGATGGCCGCACGATGTTTTTCCAACCAAATTGACAACGCCGCCCAATCTCGCACACGGGAGCAGCCCTGTCCCATGAGACTCAAATAAACACGCCCATTCTGACTCTCACCGCCCCACGCGATGACTCCAGCACCATCACCAAAACGGGCGGAATATCTAAAACCAAACAACCCACGCCGCATTTCAAGCGTCCCAAGCTCGAGAAATTGGCTCATCTCCTCCAATACCCACGTATACGAACGCTCATCCGGAGGGGTAATCGAAAAGGTCAACGCATCAATGAACGCCACCGCAGGGTGTGCATCGTGTTCAAGCATGAGATGACGGGTCACTTGAACACCCTTAGTCGTAGACCGGAACTCGACCGGCTCCCCGGTTTCAACATCGACCCCAATACATTGGGAGGTTTGAAGTTTCTTTCTCCCCGTGGTTACTACACGGGGTGGCGGTACCGTGTCCAGCGGCGCGG
>CANBTZ010000037.1 GCA_947372495.1 Comamonadaceae bacterium
GGCGTCTCGGGCCAGCGTGGTGTTGGTGGCGATCACACCGTCCATGCCGTGCTTTTGCAAGGTGGCGGCGATCACGCCCACTTGGGTCTCGTCAAGGTCAGGGGCGATTTTCAGGAACATGGGCACGCGTCGGCCGTGCTCAAAGGCCAGTTCTTCGCGCCGTGCCACCAGCGCGCCCAGCAGGCCGTCCAGCGCTTCGTCGCTTTGCAAGGCGCGCAGGTTTTTGGTGTTGGGGCTGGAGATGTTCACCGTCACATAGTCGGCATGCGGGTACACCCCTGCCAGCGCGATCAAATAATCGTCGGTGGCGTTTTCAATCGGGGTGGCGGCGTTTTTGCCGATGTTCAGGCCCAGCAGGCGACCTTGCTGGCGGAATTTGGAGCGCTTGACGTTGGCGATGAAGGCGTCCAGCCCGTCGTTGTTGAAGCCCAGGCGGTTGATCAGGGCTTGCGCTTCGGGCAGGCGGAACATGCGCGGCTTGGGGTTGCCCGGTTGCGCCTTGGGCGTCACGGTACCCACTTCGACAAAGCCAAAACCCATGGCGCCAAGGCCGTCGATGCAGCGGGCGTTTTTGTCGAGGCCAGCGGCCAGGCCCACCCGGTTGGGAAACTGCAAACCAGCCAGCGTGATGGGTTGCGCCACAAAGGGCTGGCGGTAAACGCGGTCCAGAGGCGTGTTTTGGGTGCGGGCCAGGCCTTCGATGGTCAGGTCATGGGCCTCTTCGGGGTCCATCTTGAACAAAAAGGAGCGGGCGAGGGCGTAAGGGATCAGGGACATTGGATAATTCCGGGCTTGCGCAGGGGCTGCGGCGAATGAATGGGTTGTCCCGATTGTCGCAAACCCGGCCTTGCCTTTTTTGTCCATTCAACCAAACCACCTCCATGACCCAAGACGAACTCAAAGCCCTGGTGGGCCAAGCCGCCCTGCAATACGTTGTCCCCGGCGAGATCGTCGGCGTGGGCACCGGCTCCACTGTGAACAAATTCATCGATGCCTTGGCCACAATGAAAGACCAAATCAAGGGCGCGGTGTCCAGTTCCGAAGCGTCCACCGTGCGCCTCAAAGCGCTGGGCATCCCGGTGTTCGACAGCAACGAGGTCGAAAGCCTGTCGGTCTACATCGACGGCGCGGATGAGATCGATCACCAGGGCCACATGGTCAAGGGTGGCGGTGCGGCGCTGACCCGCGAAAAAATCGTGGCGGCCCAGAGCAAGCAGTTCGTCTGCATCGCCGACGAGAGCAAGCTGGTGGACGCTCTGGGCGCCTTCCCCTTGCCCGTCGAAGTCATCCCCATGGCCACGGCCCGTGTCATGCGCCAGTTTGTAGCGATGGGCGGCAGCGCGGTGGTGCGCCTCAAAGACGGCCAGCCGCTCGTGACCGACAACGGCCAGCACATCGTCGATGTCAAGGGTCTGAAGATCACCGACCCGGTGGCGTTTGAAACCGAAGTCAGCCAGTGGCCTGGCGTGGTCACGGTGGGGGTGTTTGCCCTGCAAAAAGCCCAGGTCTGTTTGCTGGGCACGGCGCAAGGCGTCAAGACGCTGAATTTCTGATTTTTTCTTCTCCCTCTTTTTCAATGCGCATGACTTTGTTTCGTCGTGCGGTGATGGCTCTGGCCTGCGCTGCTGCTGTTTTTCCTGCTTTTTCTCAGACCCCGGCACCTTTGCGGCTCGCGCTGATCGAGGGCCTGTCGGGCCCCTTTGCCAACACGGGTGAGGCCGTGGTGCGCAACATCGCCTGGGCGGTGGAGCGGGTCAACGCACGCGGCGGCGTCAAGACCGCCCAGGGCATGCGCCTGCTGGAGTTGCAGCGCTACGACAGCAAGGGCCAGAACGAAGAGGCTCTGTCGGCCCTGCGTTCGGCGGTGGACGATGGCGCGCAAGTGGTATTGCAAGGCAATTCCTCGTCGAACGCGTTGGCGCTCATCGATGCGATCAACAAGCACAACGAACGCGAGCCCGGCAAGCGGGTGCTGTTTCTCAATTACTCGGCCGTCGATCCAGTGCTGACGAACGAAAAATGCAGCTTCTGGCATTTCCGTTTTGACGCCCACGCCGACATGCGCATGACCGCGCTCATGCAGGTGCTGAGGGACGACAAAAAGGTGCAATCTGCCTACCTGATTGGGCAGGACTACAGCTTTGGCCAGGCCGTGCTGCGCGAGGCGCGCCGCCAGCTCGAGAGCCTGAGGCCCGACGTCAAAATCGTGGGCGACGAGCTGCACCCCATGGGCCGGGTGAAAGACTTTTTGCCTTACGCCTCCAAGATCAAAGCTTCGGGTGCGCAAGCGGTCGTCACAGGCAACTGGGGCAACGACCTGACGCTCCTGGTCAAGGCCGCCCGCGAAGCTGGATACGACGGCAAGTTCTACACCTTCTATGGCAATGCGTTGGGCGCACCTGCGGCCATTGGCGAGGCGGGCGTGGGCCGCGTGATCGCGGTGGCCGACTGGCTGCCCAATGTGCCGGGCCAGGCCAGCGAGGCTTTTTACCAGTCGTTCCGCCAGCGCTTTACCAAGCCCACCGAGGACTATGTGCACCTGCGCATGCAGCTCCTGGTCGAGGCTTATGTCCAGGCGCTGGAGAAAGCCGGGTCGGCCGATCCCTTGGCTCTGGCCAAACAACTGGAAAACGCCCGCGTCAGCATGGCCGGGCAGACGGGCTTCATGCGCCCACAAGACCACCAGTTCCAGCAGCCACTGGCCGTGGGCGTCATGGAGCGTCAGGGCGCGCCTGGCGTCAAGTTCGATGTCGAGGGCTCGGGCTACGGCTTCAAGGTGATCCGCCAGATCAGCGCCGAGCAGGCCCGCTTGCCCAGCAGTTGCAGCATGGCGCGTCCGGGTTGAGACAGTTGCCTCTGTGCGTGTCGTGCTACTGTGCGCCGCATGACACAAGCCGCATCCGCTGAACTGATCGATTCCCGCTACGCCGCCTGGCGCTTGCTGGTCACCCTGGGCCTGATGACGCTGGGGGGCAGTTGCATGTATGTGGTGGCGGTGGTGCTGCCTGCGGTGCAGGCCGAGTTTGGCGTCTCGCGTGCCGACGCTTCCATGCCCTACACCGTGATGATGCTGGCCTTTGGCTTGGGGGGCATCTTCATGGGGCGTCTGGCCGACCGGGCTGGGGTGCACATCACTTCGCTGATTGGCGGGGTGTTCATTGCCCTGGGCTTCATCCTGGCTGCGCTGTCGACCAACATCTGGTGGTTCGCAGCAGCGCACGCCTTGCTGCTGGGCCTCTTGGGCAGCTCATCGACCTTTGGCCCGTTGGTGGCCGACACCTCACTCTGGTGGAACAAGCACCGGGGCATTGCGGTGGCGGTGTGCGCCAGCGGCAACTACGTGGCGGGCACCATTTGGCCTGCATTGGCGCAAAGCGGTGTGGAGTCGTACGGCTGGCGCAGCACCTACATCGCGCTGGGTGTGGTGTGCGGCGTGGGCATGGTGTTGCTGAGTTTCTTGATGCGCCAGCGCCCGCCATTGGCCGATTTGCCTGCCGCAGGCAGTGCGCAGGCCTTGCAGTCCCAGCAGCCCTTTGGCTTGTCGCTGGGCAAGGCGCAAACGCTCTTGTGCGTGGCCGGACTGGCCTGTTGTGTGGCCATGGCCATGCCGCAGGTGCACATCGTGGCGTATTGCAGCGACCTCGGGTTTGGCGCGGCACGCGGCGCAGAAATGCTCTCGCTCATGCTCGCCTGCGGCATTGTCAGTCGCTTGATTTCTGGTGTGATTTGCGACCGCATCGGTGGCCTGCGCACCTTGCTGCTGGGCTCGGTGCTGCAGGGCGTGGCCTTGCTGCTGTTTTTGCCCTTTGACGGCTTGGTTTCTTTGTATGTAATTTCGGCCTTGTTCGGTTTGTTCCAAGGTGGGCTGGTGCCGTCTTACGCCATCATCGTTCGCGAGCATTTTCCGGCGGCAGAGGTGGGTGCACGCATCGGCGCCATCATCATGGCCACGCTGGTGGGCATGGCGTTGGGCGGCTGGATGTCAGGCAAAGTGTTTGACCTCACGGGCTCCTACCATGCCGCTTTCATCAACGGCGTGCTCTGGAATGCGCTCAACCTCAGCATTGCTTTGTGGCTGCTCTGGCGGGTTCGGCGCATGGCGCGCACCGCATGAAAAAAGGCCCCGAGGGGCCTTTTTTGTGGAGTCCTTGAACAGGCTCAGCCGTTGCGCTGCAGGTTAGCGCTCAAGGCGGCTCGGATGCTGCCCAGGGCGTCTTTGTAGTGGGCCTGGGTTTCCAGCTGCAGTGAGCCTGCTTTCAGGCGTTGCTCCAGGCGGTCCGCCAGCTGCGACAGCAAGAGGCGCTGCACACTGCGCACATCTGCGGGCATGGCCGCCGTGGGGCGCAGCAGGCTGTCCATGCTGCGGCGCAGGTGTTCGCGCTGCAGGTTGCGGCGCAACAGGTCAGGCTGTTGTCCGCTGGCCACTTCGCTCCAGATGTCGTCTTGCAGGCGTGCATACACAGCGGCCAGCGTCAGGCTCTTGCCTGCCAGATCGCGCAGAGGCGACTCGGCCAGGCGTTGTGCCGTCTGGGCCGACATGATGGGGTCGAGCACCGCTTTTTGCAGGCTCAGCACCATGGCAGGCACCGACAGCTCTTGGCGGGGGGCATCGCGGTCCATCGGGTCTTGCGCCAAACGGGCCAGCAAATCAGGCTTGAAGCGGAAGCTGTCGGCCTGGAAGAAGTCACGGCTGATCAGGTTCAGGGCCTCTTGCTGGCGCGCTGCAGGCACAGGCTCGGCCAGGGGGAGGCCGCCTGCGCGGTCACGGCGTGTGAGTACACCCCCTACGTATTTGGCCGCCAGCGGCGCGATGGTCGTCACGGCGCGGAAGCCGCTCATGAAGCTGCGGGTCAGGCGCTCGTAGCTTTCACCATCGGCCAGCTTCATATTCTCGATGCGGCGCCACAGCTCTTTGGACAGCTGCATGCGGTGCTTGTAGTAGGCCAGTGGGTCGTTGCCCAGGTCAAAGCGGTTGATCAGCGGGTCCACGCCGCCGACCGGGCCGTAACCCGCGTCTTCGTCGGTGGCAAAGGCCAGCTGGGGCTCGCGGGCGCGGCTGGCGATCTGGGCCAGCACCTTGGCCTCGTCGGCAGGGGCGATCTCGCGGTAGCCGTACTCGATGGCCCAGTAGTCGTATTCACCCAAGGTGCTCATGACCATCTGTGATGTGGGCTGGCCTTCGGCCGTGAGGTTGAAGGGGATGTAGTCCATGACCGACGTGGACAGACCCTTGCTGCCCACAAAGGCCCGGTTGTGCAGGTCCTTGAGGCTGTAGGCGGTAGAGGCACGGAAGTTGTGGCGCAGGCCCAGCACATGGCCCACCTCGTGCATCATGGTCGCTTTCACATAGGCTTGGGCCAAGGCTTCGGCCTCGGGGCCGTCCATGTCCAGGCCGCGCGCTTCGAGCAGGTCCATGCCAAAGTCCAGCTCCTGCTGTGCCTGCTGGGCGTAGTCGCAATGGTTGGCGTCGTGGCTGTGCGTGGCATGGCTGGCGTGTGTGTGGCGCAGGTCTTCGCTCACCTGACGGCGTGCACCGCGGGCGAACACATCCGACATGCCCATGTCGGCGTCCAGGATCTCGCCCGTGCGCGGGTCGGCGTGGCTGGGGCCAATGGCAAAACCAATGTCAGACCCCGTGAACCAGCGCACCGAGGCGTGGCGTGCGTCCATGTTGTTGAAACTGTCGGTGTCCGACTGCTGCTGGACCGCGATGGCGTTTTGGTACCCGATCTTCTCGAAGGCCTTGTTCCACTCCAGCACGGCTTGCCGCACTGACTCGCGGTATTTGACTGGGATGTTCTTGTCCAGCCAGAACGTGATGGGCTGCTTGGGGGCCGACAGCGCGGCAGTTGGATCCTGTTTTTCGAGGCGCCAGCGCTTGATCCAGTGTTGGCGTGTTTTGGGCTGCGTGTCTTCGGTGTAGTCCGTGCGTGTCATCACGAAATAGCCGATGCGCTCGTCGGCCAGACGGGGCGTCAGGGCCTGCGCAGGCAGCTTGGCCAGGTTGTAATAAAAGCCAGTGAACAGGCTGCGCGGGTCGGGTGTGGTTTTGGGCGGCGGCGGTGTGGGTGTGGGCGACGGCGTCAGTGGCGATGCCGAAAGCTTGGACACCGAGAAATGCGCCCGCACCTCCAGGCCAGAGTTGTCTGGGGTGTTGTTGACCGAGGCGAATTCCGAATTCTTGACGTCCAGCGCAAAAGGCATGCGGAACGCTTCTTCCAGCGCGGTCTGGTAGCCCGGGATGTCGCTCATGAGGAGACCGTTGGCCTCGATCAACACGGCCTGGGTGTCGGGGTGCTTGAGCGACACCACTGGGGCGCTGCCCAGCAGGCTCTCAGAAAACGACTCGGATACGAACTGCGCCTGCGGCGTGCCTGGCTTGGCGTGGAATCGGGTGTTCAGTGCCACCAACTGGATCTGGTTGCCCACGCGGCGGAAGGTGGCCAGGTACGAACGCCCCATCTGGCTGCCGTACAGGCCGCGCTCGCCGACCGAACGGCTGACGTTGACGGTAAAAAAGAAAGGCTGGTTCAGTTGCTCTGGGGTAATGGCCAGCCAGACCTTTTCGTCCTTTTGGTGCAGCTTGAAATGGCCGGGCAACTCTTTGCTGTCTTTGATGACCTCGGCATAGGCCTTCAGGCCGCTGGCGGGTGTGGCCGCAGCGGGTTTGCTGGCTGCGGCCTCAGATGCTGCGCTCGCAGGCGCTTTGGCTGCGTCAGGCAGCGCACTGGGCGTTGGTGCTGGCGTCGGCGCGGGCGTTTGGGCCAAGGCTGGCAATGCTGTCGCCAGCGAGAGGCTCAGCAGGCTGAGCATCGTCTTGTTCTTCATGTTGTCTCCGTTTGACAGATTTCGCATTTTGCCTTTTCAGGCCGTGCCCCAAAGGCCCCGCTGTCGCAGCAGTGCCTCCACCCGGGGTGGGCGACCCATGAAGGCTTCGTAAGCCTGCATCGGCGGCAGGGAGTTGCCCCGGGTGAAGATGTGGTCCTTGAGCTTGCGCGCCAGCGTCGGCTCAAAGATGTCGCCGCTTTGCACAAAGGCCTGAAAGCCATCGGCCTCCAGCACTTCGGCCCACAGGTAAACGTAATAAGCCGAGGCGTAACCGTCGCCCGCAAACAGGTGCAGAAAATGCGGCAGGCGGTGGCGCATGCCCACACCTGCGGGCATGTCCAGTTCGGCCAACAGATCCCGCTCAAACGCGGTGGGGTCGATGCTGGCGGGGTCTTCGTGCTCGTGCAGTGCCAGGTCAACGAGGGCGCTGGCCAGGTATTCCACCGTGGCAAAACCCTGGTTGAAGGTCTGCGCTTGCAAGATCTTGCCCAGCAGCGCGTCGGGCATGGGCTCGCCTGTTTCATGGTGAAGCGCGAATTGCTTCAGCACGGCAGGTTGCATCAGCCAGTTTTCCATGATCTGCGATGGGAACTCCACAAAGTCCCGCAGCACCGAGGTGCCCGCCAAGCGGGGGTAGTGGCATTGCGACAGCAGCCCATGCAAGCCGTGGCCAAACTCATGGAACAGGGTGCGTGCATCGTCCAGGCTCAGCAAGGCCGGGCCATCGGCCGCGGGGGCCGAGAAGTTGTTGTTATTGATGACGATGGGGCGCGAATCCAGCAACGCCGACTGGTCACGGAAGGTGCTCATCCAGGCACCCGAGCGCTTGTTCTGGCGGGCAAAGTTGTCGGCTACGAACACGCCCACATGCTGGCCTTGTGCGTCCAACACTTCATAGGATTGCAGCGCTTCGGTGTAGCGCGGGAACTGATCCAGGGCTTGGAACTTCAGTCCAAACAGCCGTCCGGCCACATGGAACATGGCCTCGGTCAGCTTGTGCAGTTGAAGGTAAGGCTTGATTTGAGTTTCTTCGATGGCATAGCGCTCGGACCGCACCCGCTCGGCCCAGAAATGCCAGTCCCAAGGCTCGATGGTCTCGGGCGGGTTGGCGGCTTGCTGTTGGCGGGCCAGGGCCAGCATGTCGGCATATTCCTGACGGGCACGTTCTTTGGCGGGGCCCCACACGGTGGTGAGCAACTGCCTTGCGGCCGCCGGGCTGCCCGCCATGGTGTCGGCCAGGGCTTTGTCTGCGCTGGTGCGGTAGCCCAACAAGCTGGCCTGTTCGTGGCGCAGGGCCATGATGCGGCGGATCAAGGGGCGGTTGTCGTGTTCGGCCAGTCGTTCACCGCGCAGGCACCAAGCGCGCCACAGTGCTTCACGCAAGGGGCGGCATTCCGAGAAGGTCATGAAAGGCATCAGCGAGGAGCGTGACAGCGTGACCACATGGGCCTGCGGGTCACTCAAGCCGCGTGTCAGCGCGGCTTGCCTGGCCGATGCGCGCACAAACTCCGGCAGGCCGCGCAGTTCTTCTTCAGTGCTCAGGGCTTGGCTGAACGCACCTTCGTCGGCCAGCACGTTCTGAGAAAACCCGGTGTACAGCCCGGCCAGCGCCTGCGAAATCTCGGCCAGCCGTGCTTTTTGGGGCTCGTCCAGCCGAGCCCCGGCCAGCACAAAGTCCAGGTGGTAGCGCTCGAGTACGCGCAGGCTTTCGGAGTCCAACGCCAGCTCTGCGCGCTGTGCGTGAACAGCGTCGATGCGTTTGAACAGCGGCGTGTTCAAGCGAATGCGGCTCTCGTGTTCGGCCAGCTTGGGCGCCATGACCCGCTCGACCGCTTGCAGCGCCTCGCTGGTGTGCGATGCGCTCAGGTTGTAGAACACCGCACTCACCTGGCTGAGTGTCTTGCCCGAGCGTTCGAGCGCGACCAGTGTGTTGTCAAAAGAGGGGGCTTGTGGGTTCTGAACGATGGCTTCGATCTCGTGCAGGTGTTCAGCCATGGACTGCGCAAATGCAGGCTCGAAATCACTGGCTTGAATCACCTCGAACGGTGGGATGCCAAATGGCGTATTCCAAGTTGCCAATAAAGGGTTGCTGGTTGGGTTCAATCGGGTTCTCCTGAGGGGCTCACATGCCTTTGAATTGTGCACTGTGGTTGCGGCTGACGACCAGCGTTTCGCTGCACCCCCGCAGGCTGAGCACCAAGCGGCCCCGGTCATCGCGCCGAGCCGCCTCGATGGCCCTCACGTTCACCAAACTCGAGCGGTGGATCTGCCAGAACACAGCGGGGTCCAGCTCCTCCAACAGTTCCTTGATCGGCTTGCGGATGAAGTGCTCCTGCGTGGCGGTTCGCACACGGGTGTACTTGTCGTCGCTGCTGAAAAACAGCACATCTTCGACCGGCACCATTTGGATGCTCTGGCCCATGCTGGCTTGAATCCATTGCAGTGGGGCCCGAGATGGCGCGCTCATTTGGCGCGTGAGCTGCTGCAGCACGTGCGTCAACGATGGTTGCGACAGGGGGGCCATGTCGACAACGGATGGCGAGGTCTGCTGCCGCAGGCGCTGGCATAGCCGTGCCACGGTTTTGGCCAGGCGTTCGGGCTCTGCGGGTTTGAGGATGTAGTCGACTGCGCCATGCTCAAACGCATCGACCGCGTACTGGTCGTAAGCGGTGATGAACACGATCTCGGGGGCCATGGTGTCCTGTTCGTCGGCCCAGTCCAAAATGGCGCGGGCGGTCTCGATGCCATTCATGCCGGGCATGCGGATGTCAAGGAACACCACCTCTGGGCGCCATTGTTTGGCCGCCTCCAGCGCCTCCAAACCGTTGCGCGCTTGGGCCTCGATGCGCAGCTCGGGCCAGGCCTGCTGCAAGGCCAGGGCCAGCTGGTCGCGCATCAGGCGCTCGTCGTCGGCCAAGATGGCCCGGGCTGGCCATCGGTTCATGCGGCGCTGCCCTCGTTCAGGTCAGGCTGCTGGCGAGCCACCGTCTGCGCCACACGGTAGGGCAGTCGCAAGCGGGCCAAGGCGCCGCCTTGCGGATTGGGCAGCAACTCCAGCTGGGCCTGAGCGCCGTAGTGCAGTTGCAGCCGTTCGCGGATGTTTTGCAGGCCTGTACCGGTCGACGATGCTGCGCCAGATGTGGCTCCCGGTGCGGCACCCGGTGCGGCACCCGGTGCGGCGCCTCGCTCGGCGTTCAGGCCCACGCCAGTGTCGCTGACCATGATCTCCAGCTGACCGTCGCGCACTTCGGCGCTGACCTGCAGGCGACCGCCTTCGGGCTGGGGTTCGATGCCGTGCTTGATCGCGTTCTCCACCAAGGTCTGCAGCATCATGGGGGGCAGTTCCGCGCTCAGCAGGCCTTGCGCCACGTCGATGCGGCTGTCCAGGCGTTCTTCCATGCGGATTTTCTGGATCTCCAGGTAGGGGCGCACCATGTCCAGTTCTTGGCCCAATGTGCCCAGCGACTGTTGTGGCGACTCACGCAGATGGGGCATGGCCGCACGCAGCAGCGCAATCAGGTTCTTTTGCATCTGGCTGGCCTTGGCCGGGTCGACCTGGATCAGGTGGTCAATGGAAGCCAAGGTGTTGAACAGAAAATGGGGCTCCACCTGGGCCTGGATGGTGGCCATGCGGGCTTCGACCAGTTGTCGCTTGAGTTGTTCGGCCTCGGCGTGGGCGCTGGCCTGCACCGCTTCTTCTTGTGCCTGCAACTGGCCTTTGTAAGTGATCTTGACCATGATCGACGCCACGATCCACAGCAGGGCCAGGTCTTCCAGCACCTTGCCCAGGCGAAAGCCTGTTTTCTCATGCCACTCGGTGCGCTCCTCGGCTTCGCCACTGTCTTCGTTCTCGGCTGAGGGGCCACTGCTGGGCTCAGACGCCTGTGCAGCAGTGCCAGAGGCATCGACCGCTGACGAAGCAGCAGGCAAAGCCTCTTGGGTGATCTTGCGTTTCTTGATCCGCACCCCGTTTTCGTCAATCGAGATGTCCAAACCCTCGCTGGCCTGTTCGCTGTTCTGGCCATCCCCGCGGACGATCTTGACTTGTGCTGGGGCGATCCGGATTTCCTTCTTGTGCACCACCTGCACTTTTTCTGTGGGCCCCCATTGCCAGCTGAAGGGGGGCACTTCTTTCAGGATGCTGGCGCCGATGATCAACAGCAGGGCCAGCAGCCAGAAACGCTTCCAACTGATCGAGACCAGCCAGCGGGCATAGGCATGGAAGGCGGCGCGCACATGCGGCCAGCGGGGGGAGGGTGGGGTGACTGTGTTCATGGGGAAACTCCTTTTCAAGTGCTGGCACTCTAAAAAAAGTCCCAGGCGCCGTCATGCGCCATGTGACGAAATGCAGATCGGAGGGGTTGGATGGTCAAAAACACAGGGTGCATTTTCCAAAAAATCCTGCAGCACTCAGGTTTCCCTTTGCACATCCTGCTCGAAACTGGCCGCTTGCAGTTTGTTTTGACCTTTCATCCAGTCGCCGTACACCACGTTGAAGTCGGCCGTGATCTGGTCCAGCGGCATGTCGTCAAACGTGCCGCGCTGCTGCACGTACTCCATGTGGCGGTTGCCCGCTTGGTCAAAGGGGTGGTAGATCGAGTCGTTTAGCCCGTCAAAGTCGAGCGGCAGCAGGCCGAACTTGTTGCACAGCTCGATGTTGAAGGCGGGTGTGGCCTTGACCCAGCGGCCATCGAGCCAGAGGTCGGCGTAGCCGTGCCAGATGAAGACATCGGTCTGCATGGTCTGGCGCAGGCGCTCGGTGCTCAGGTGGTTGCGCACATCGGCGTAGCCCAGCCGAGCCGGGATGCCTGCTGCCCTGCACACCGCCGCCAGCAAAGCCGCCTTGGGCACGCACCAGCCGTGACCTTGGTGCAGCGCTGTGCTGGCGCGCATGCCTTGGGGTGACAGGTCGATCTTGTAAGGGTCGTAGCGGATCAGGTCGCGCACGGCCAGGTTCAGCGCCACGGCGCGCTCGCGCGCACCGCTGCCTTGAGCGTGCTGGCGGGCAAAGGCGATCACCTCGGGGTGCTCGCTGTCGATCAGGGGCGTGGCGGCCAGGTGGGCTGGGGTCGGTTGTTCCATGCCTCCACTGTAGCCTCTGTTGTCGTTTCCGTGCCAGCGGCTCTTTGCCTCGCTGGCTATAGTGGCTGCATGACCCCTGAACAACTCATCCAACACCACGACCAAGGCTTGCCCTGGTCCCCCGCCGACCGATCAGGTGCCCCTGTCGATGTGCCGTCCGCCTACCAGCAAGCGCTGGCCGTGCGCCAGTTGCGGCTGCAGCGCGGCGAAGCGCCCCGGGGTTACAAGATCGGTTTTACCAACCGCACCATCTGGCCGCTGTACAACGTGTTTGCGCCCATTTGGGGCACGGTGTGGGCGGGTGGTTTGAGCTTTTGCGATGGCGAAGGCCGCATCGACCTCACCGCCACCTGTCAGCCGCGCATCGAACCCGAAATCGTGTTTGGCCTGCGTGCCACGCCCGCAGCCAACGCCTCGGTGGATCAGTTGTTCGATGCCATCGAATGGCTGGCACCAGGCTTTGAGGTGGTGCAGTCGCACTGCCCAGACTGGAAATTTGTTGCTGCCGAGGCGGTGGGCGACAGCGGCTTGCATGCGCGTTTGCTGGTCGGGCCTCGCGTGCCCCTGCGCAGCCTGGCGGCCGATGCCGCAGCGCTCAATGCCTTGCTGGCCCAAGCGCAAGTGACGCTGCACAAAAACGGCCAAGCCGTGGCCGAAGGCCAGGGCGTGAATGTGCTGGACAGCCCGCTGCTGGCGCTGCACCACTTTTTGAAGGAGTTGCGTGCATGTCCTGGGGCCGCAGACCTGCAGGCAGGCGATGTCGTGACCACAGGCACCTGGACCGATGCCTTTGCCATTGCGCCGGGCGAACATTGGTCGGCACAGTTCTCTGCGCCCTTGCCTGCTTTGGCTGTGACGATGGCATAAACAGGGCTCAGCCCTTGGGCTGCCCTGCCACACGCGGGTGCAGCCAAAGGGCGCCTGCGGTCAGATAAAACACCACCATGCCCGTGGCATAGGCGGCCCGCTCACCCAGCGACCAATGGGACTGGGACCACAAAAAATGCATCAGCAGGCCTGTGCCCAATGCGGTGCAGGCCGCGCCGAGCAGCGCCATCCACAGCGGCGCTGGCGTGGCAAAGCGCTGGAATGCCGATGGCGCGAACACCACTGGCGGTGTTGTGCCTGGCCTGGCCGACCCGGGCGAGGCCAGCAGTGCGCCAAGCTTTTGGCGCCAGCCTGGGCTGCGCGCCAGTTGCCTGAACACGCTGGCGTACTGGTGCAAGTTGGCCCATACCGGGTTCCAGCTGTGCAGGGGTTTGCGGATGCCGTAGACAGGGGGCTCGTCATCGCGCTCGTCGGCCATCGTGCCAAACAACCGGTCCCAAACGATCAGCAGCCCACCGTAGTTGCGGTCAATGCAGTAGTCGTTTTGCCCGTGGTGCACGCGGTGGTTGGACGGCGTCACCAGCACCCACTCCAGCCAGCCCAGCCGCCCCACCAAGCGGGTGTGCACCCAAAACTGGTAAACCAAATCCACCAACCCCACGATCACAAACACCTTCACCGGAATGCCCAGCAAGGCCAGCGGCATGTAGAACACCCAGTGGGTCAGGAACCCGGTCGACGACTGGCGCAGCGCCGTGGACAGGTTGTACTCTTCGCTGCTGTGGTGCACCACATGCGCAGCCCACAGGATGTTGACTTCGTGGCTCAGGCGGTGAAACCAGTAGTAGCAAAAATCGTAAAGCACCAACGCTGTGAGCCAGGTCAGCGGGTGGCTCGTGTCCCAGGTGAATGCGCCCCAGCGCTCGGTCACCACGGCATAAATGCCCACGCCAATGAGTCCGCCCAGGGTGTTCACGAACTGGCTCACCACCCCGATGTTGAGCGATGTGAGCGTGTCTTGCAGACTGTAAACACGCAGCCCCCGACGGTGGGCGATGGCCATCTCTAGTGCGATGAGCACCACAAACACGGGGATGGCATAAAAGATCGGGCTCATGGCCGTTCAGTGTTGATGCGCTGCTGATTCATTTGGGTAAATCGCGAGCACCGCTCTCGGGGCGGTACATCTTGAAGAGCTGCTCCGGCCCGATGCTGAAGTAATCCGCCGGACCACCGCCGCGCAAAATATGCCCCGCACGGGCCGTGTCGTAAATGCCCTCAGGCACCAAGCGCTTGTCGATGTGCACGCCCACCACTTGGCCAAAAATCATCCAAGTCTGAAGCTTCTGGCCTTGCAGGTCTTCCATTTGAAGGATCTGCGTGCAGCGGCACTCGAAACTCACCTGGCTTTGCGCCACGCGCGGCACGCCCACGATGCGCGAAGGCTCGGGAGTGAGGCCTGCAAGTTGAAACTCGTCCACCTCGGGCGGCACAGCCTCGCAGGTCTGGTTCATCACCTCTGCCAAGTCACGCGTGACCAGGTTCCAGACAAACTCACCCGTGGCCTCGATGTTGTTGAGCGAATCCTTGCGCCCGATGCTCGAAAAGCCGATCAGGGGCGGCACATAGTTGAAGGCGCTGAAAAAACTGTAAGGCGCGAGATTGAGCACCCCGTCGGCACTGCGGCTGGACACCCAGCCAATGGGCCGAGGACCGACGATCGAGTTGAACGGGTCGTGCTTGAGGCCGTGGCCCAGGTGGGGTTCGTAAAAATGCATCATGGGGGCACTTTAATGCGAGCCCCGGTTCTGGCCAGTCATGCGCATGACAAGGGCCAAACAGCTCACATGAAGAAAAAGAAGAACACGATCATCTGCATTCGGCGCAATCCATCCGCGCGGCCAATTGGCCGACCAGACCCGTCATAGAGCCTGTCGGCATCCATCCGTCCAATGGGAGAGCCCGACGCACTGTACAGGCGATCGCCATCGACGCGGCCGATCGGGCTGCCCGAAGCGTTGTAAATCCGGTCACCATCGATCCGACCCAGTGGGCGCCCAGAACCATCGTAAATGCGCTCGCCGTCCACACGCCCAATGGGCTGTCCTGAGCCGTTGTAATAACGTTCGCCATCCACCCGGCCGATTGGGCTGCCGCTGCTGTCGTATATGCGTTGTGCAAAAGCAGGAGCCATCAGCATGACAAAAAGCAGAACGGTGAAAAGTTGACTCAAGCGTTTCATGGTGGTTGTCCTGTTGCTGGGGGTGGGTGCGATTGTGTCTGTTTTGGATCGAGCTGTGCAGTCACCGATGTCCCGATTGGCGATGGATGATCAGCAGCTGTCCCCACAGACCGTGCCCAAAGGTGTGGATAAGTCCATGAACAACTGCGCCAAGGCCCGTGTTTACTCGCTTGCCCGGTGGTGCTCAAAAAACAGGCAAAAACAAGCTCACGGAAAGCGCCTGCATCGGGGTAGATTGCGGCTATTCTTGATGCTTTGTGCCGCCATCGGTTCGACCC